>JAEWQF010000043.1 GCA_023399295.1 Bacteroidota bacterium | reverse complement strand
GCTTCGACTGGAACTCACCATGCACCGGGATGCAGGTGGGGTGTATCTGTGCCATGCAGGGGTTGGCAAAATAGGCTCCTTTCTTGTAGCACTGCCATGCTGCCGACCCGTTGGAGGTCATGGCGTTGGTGGAGAGGAAGAAGGTGTTGCCGTAGCCACCGGTGGCGATCACCACCGCATGTGCGGCGAACCGTTCCAGCTTACCTGTCACCAGGTTGCGGGCGATGATGCCGCGGGCACGACCGTCGATAATCACCAGGTCCACCATCTCATAGCGGGTGTAGAGCTCCACCTGTTTGTTGTGTATGGCGCGGCTCAGTGCGGAATAGGCACCCAGCAGCAGCTGTTGGCCGGTCTGTCCGCGGGCATAGAAAGTGCGGGATACCTGTGCGCCACCAAAGGAGCGGTTGTCGAGCAGACCGCCATACTCGCGGGCAAAGGGTACCCCCTGTGCCACACACTGGTCGATGATGCTGTTCGATACCTCCGCCAGACGATAGACGTTGGCTTCGCGGGCACGGTAGTCACCTCCCTTGATGGTATCGTAGAAGAGACGGTAAACCGAGTCACCGTCGTTGGGGTAGTTCTTGGCGGCATTGATTCCACCCTGTGCGGCAATGGAATGTGCGCGGCGGGGTGAGTCCTGGATGCAGAAGCTGTGCACCTTGAATCCCATCTCACCCAGTGAGGCGGCGGCAGAGGCACCGGCCAGTCCCGTACCCACCACGATGATGTCGAGGCGGCGTTTGTTGGCCGGATTCACCAGCTTCTGATGATTCTTATAGTTGGTCCATTTCTCGGCAAGAGGTCCTTTGGGTATTTTTGAGTCAAATTTGTTCATAATATTCAGTTTCTAAAGTTATCCTAACAGGTTGGAGTATCCCAGGTAAACGGCGATGGCCACAACAATGAATCCGAGTGAGATCACCGAGGCGACGATGTGACTCAACACCTTGATTCGTTTCATCCAGATTGTGTTGTTCACGCCCGCAGTGTGGAGCGCGCTCCAGAAGCCGTGAAGGAGGTGGTACCAGAGTGCGATGAAGGCAATCACATAGACCACCACCACCCAAAGTTGCGAGAAGACCTCTGCCACCAGCTCAGCGCCGTCGTGGCGGGCACCCTCAATCATGAAGAGCTCCTTGAATTGCATCTGATACCACATCTGGTAGAGGTGCAGGAAGAGAAAGAGCAGGATGAAAATTCCCAGTACGAACATGTTCTTCGACGACCAGGTTGTAGCTGTCTTGCTCGAGGAGGCGTAACGGTCCTTACCCCTTGCCCTCATGTTTTGCAGCGTGAGGATGATCGCATAGATGATGTGAATCACGAATCCAAGCGCGATCACTCCCGTGCCGGCGATGGCCCACCAGTTGGCACCCAGCACCTCGTTTGCGAGGAAGTTGTAGGTGTCGTAGCTGAAGATGAGCACAAGGTTCATCGACATGTGGAACAGCAGGAACAGGACCAGGAACAGGCCGGAAATACTCTGCACGAATTTCCGTCCGATGGATGAATCAATTAACCAACTCATAAAGTTCTGTTTTTAAGTATTATAGATGATTGAAATAATTATTGCTAGATCGTTTGCTTTAAAGCGGATGTTGCATATTTATTGTTTGTCTGGGCTATGTCAGTCTGGAAGTGCAAAAGTAATACTTTTACCGCTCATAAGCGGGGTTATATGCGGAAATATTTCCTTAATGACGCTATTTTTGAATCGATATGGATTACAGAATGAAAGATACAACAAAAAACCATGATTGAAAAATCGATTCAGCGTTTGGTGATATTTTCCTATCTTTGTAAGCTGAAAATTGAAAACGAGATCATGGATATAGTCTTAAGCGGTATACGCTCCACCGGCAAGCTGCACCTGGGAAACTACTACGGTGCCCTGCGCAACTTCATTCGGATGCAGGAAGAAAACAGATGTTATTTTTTCATTGCCGATATACACTCTCTTACCACCCATCCCGACCCGAAGATATTGCACCAGAACGTGAAGAATGTACTGGTTGACTACCTTGCAGCGGGCATTGATCCGGAGAAGTCGGTGATCTATGTGCAGAGTGACCTGCACGAGACCACGGAACTCTACCTCTACCTGAATATGCACGCCTACCTGGGAGAACTGTCAAAGACAACCTCCTTCAAGGATAAAGCACGCAAGCAGCCCGAGAATGTGAACGCCGGACTGCTGACCTACCCCACACTGATGGCGGCCGATATCCTCATCCACAATGCGGACAAGGTGCCGGTGGGCAAGGATCAGGAACAACACCTGGAGATGACCCGTAAGTTTGCCCGTCGCTTCAACAACTTCTATGGAGTGGAGTACTTCAAGGAGCCTGTAGCATACAATTTTGGTGAGGAGTTGTTGAAGATTCCCGGTCTCGACGGCAGTGGCAAGATGGGAAAATCGGAAGGAAACGCCATCTACCTGGGCGACAGTCCAAAGGAGATTGAGAAAAAGGTGAAGAAGGCACTTACCGATGCAGGCCCCACCGAGCACCATGCAAAGAAGCCCGACTGCATCGAGAATCTGTTCACGTTGTTGCGTGTGGTCTCCACACCGGATGTGGTACAGCATTTCGACGACCAGTGGAACCGGTGTGAGATCCGTTATGGCGACCTGAAGAAACAGCTGGCTGCCGACATCATCAGTGTCACCACGCCCATCCGTGAGCGGATGCTAGAGATCGAAAACGATGATGCTTACCTGCGCAGGGTGACACAGGAGGGTGTTGAGAAGGCGCGCGAAAATGCAGCGAAGACAATCCGTGAGGTGCGTGAGATCGTAGGCTTCCGTAAATTTTAAGTGTTCGGGAAATAGAAGAGCGGAGTGAGTCGATCATTTCGCTTTTTTAAACTTTTCCGGTCACTGTTTGTTCACCTCATTACGCAGACAAGACGCACATCATTTATGCTTACATTTAAACCGATCGACCTGCAAGACAGGGATCTGATCAATAAATATCTCGCCAGGCAAAACTACAGGGCTTCCGACCTCTGTTTCACCAATCTCTGGTGCTGGGGTTCCAAGTTTGACACCCTGTTTGCCGTCGACAATGGATGGCTGTTTATTCGCTTCCGCGATAACAAAGGCCGCATTTCCTATCTCAAGCCTATCGGTGAGGGTGATATCAGAGAGGGTGTTGCGACTATTCTGGAGGACCACAAGCAGTTTGACACCCTTTTTCAGATGCGTGGTCTAACCCGTGAGATGACAAATGAGGTTGAGGCGGCGATGCCCGGCCTGTTCGATTACACGTTGAACCGGTCGGTGTCGGATTACATCTACACCACCGAGAAACTGACCCAGCTGAAGGGGAAGAAGTTGCAGAGCAAACGCAATCATATCAACCGCTTCATGAGGGAGAACGAGTGGAAGTACAAGTCGTTGACAGGACACCCGGAAATCGTCAGGGAGTGTAAGGCGATGCTCGATGACTGGATGGAGATGAACAGGGATGAGAAGGATCCCTCACTGATGTACGATGACCATGCCACCACACTGATGCTCGATCACTTCGAGGAGCTGCAGTTGCGTGGCGGGTTGATCTGTGTGAACAGCCGCATCGCAGCCTTCACCATTGGTGAGCCGCTCACGGAGGATACCATGATTGTGCATGTGGAGAAGGCATTCACCACGATCCACGGTGCCTATACGATCATCAACCAGCAGTTCGCGGAGCATGAGACCGAAGGTTATACCTATATCAATCGGGAGGAGGATATGGGCATTGAGAACCTGCGCAAGGCGAAACTCTCCTATCAGCCCGATATCCTGCTGGAGAAATTTAACGCAAGACTCAAGGCACCCTGATCATGATACGTTTCGCCGATGTGCATACACGTGAAGCGGTGCGGGCCATGTGGAAAACCTGTTTCGGTGACCCGGACGATTACATGGATCTCTACTTCCACCACAAGTATCGCGACGAACAAACGCTGATCTATTTTGAAGGGGAGAAAGCGGTCTCCTCCCTCCAGATGCTCCCCTATCGTTTCACCTTTCACGGTTGTGAGATCCCGGTGCTTTACCTCTCTGGAGTCTGCACCTTGCCCGAGGCACGCAAGCAGGGATATGTACAGCGGCTCTTGCTGCGCAGCTTTGAAGTGGCCCGGGAGCGTGATATCCCGCTGATGCTGCTGGTGCCACAGGAGGAGTGGCTGCTTCACTTTTATGAGAAGATGGGCTTTGCACAATCGTTCGATATCGGCAACGAGCCACTTCCGTCGCTCAAAAAAGTACTCGAAAACCACCCGGGCGACCTTTATGCTGCCTATGCCGCGTTCGACGCCCTTTTCCGCCAAAGGGACATGACATTGCAAAAGAGCTACGATGATTTCATTGCCATGATAGAGGAGGCAGCCCTCTACGATTTCCCCCCAAAAAAGAGCCTGATTGGCATGTCGCGCATTGTCGATGCTGAACGGCTGTTGCAGCACTATGCCGCCAGAAACAGGAGTGCCGGCTTCTCGCTGAATGTGACTGATGATGCGATACCGGCAAACAATGGGTTTTATTCCGTTGCCGGTGGCATTGTCAGCAGGGTCGCGCATCCGACAACTTCGACCCTCTCCACTGACATTGGAACATTGTCACAACATCTGATGGGGTATCACACCAGTGAACGCGCCACAGAGATCGCTGCCCTGTTCCCTGAGAAGGTACCTGCAATGCATTACATGCTTGAGTAGCGGCCACACCGCTCAGAGCCACTTTCGTTTCTTGAAATAATAGAGGATGAAAAGCGAGGAGAGCACCATGAAGAGAATGGCGAGGGGATAACCCCATTTCTTGTCCAGCTCCGGCATAAAGGCGAAGTTCATCCCGTAGATGCTGGCAATCAGTGTGGGAGGCATGAAGATTACCGAGACAATGGTGAAGATCTTGATGATCTTGTTCTGTTCGATGTTTACATAACCCAGGAAGGTGTCCTGCAGGTAGTCGAGGCGGTCGAAGCTGAACTTGATGTGCTCCACCAGCGAGTTGATGTCCTTGATGATGATGGTGAGCTTTGGTTGCAGTTCGTATGGGATGAATTCGCTGCGAAGCATGCCCGAGACGGTGCGCTGCTTGTCGATGATGTTCTCCCTGAGGAGCATCGTTTTTTCCTGCAGGTTCTTGATCTCGGAGAGCAGCTCCTCGTCGGCCTCCTGGAGGGTGAGTGAGTTACTGAGTTGGGTGATCTTCTGCGTCATGTTCTCAATCATGTCGGCATCGAACTCCACCCGTGTCTCCAGCAGTGCTACCAGCACGTGTGCCCCGGTGGGATAGTTCTTCGGATTGGCCGATATCTTCTTCACCGTCTCGTGAAATGAACTCAACTCCTCACCACGGACGGTCACAAGGATGTTGTTCTTGAGGATGAAAGAAACCGGATCGGTCTCAAAGTTCGACAAGAGGAAGTTGGAGTTGACCACCAGCGTATCGTTGGTCTCGATATAACGCGACGACATCTCGATCTCGATCATCTCCTCCTCTTCCTGAATGTAGATCTTCAGGAAGTCCTCCAATTCGTTTTCCACCTCCTCATCCACGTCGTTGAGGTCGATCCACAGAAAGTTCTGTATGGGGTTTGATTTTAGGAAGTCAAGGCTGCGGCTCAATCTGACGATGCCGTCCTTGTGATAAAACAATTTTACTTCCGCCATGGTCTTACTCTTTTAAATCGTGATAAATCAGTCCACTGATGCTTTCGGTACTGCCGGCCTGATCAACGGCTCCAGCAGGTTGGTGAGTTGTTCGAACTGCTCAATGGTGAGCTGTTCGGGCCTTTTGGTGAGCATCGGGTCGTCGGGCAGCGGACTCTCTTCTGACAGCAGCGACTTGATGGAGTTACGCAGCATCTTGCGTCGCTGGTTGAAGCTGGTCTTCACTACCGTTTTGAACAATTTTTCATTACAGCCGAGCTGCATCCGCTGGTTGCGGGTGAGCCGCACGACTGCCGATTTAACTTTGGGCGGAGGGATGAACGCCTGTTCGTTCACCGTGAAGAGGTACTCGATGTCGTACCATGCCTGCAACAGCACACTGAGGATGCCGTAGGTCTTGCTCCCGGGTGAAGCGCTCATGCGTTCCGCAACCTCCCTTTGAATCATGCCCGCACAGCAGGGAACAGATTCCTTGTGGTCGAGCAGCTTGAAGAATATCTGTGAGGAGATGTTGTAAGGATAATTGCCGATGAGACAGAAACTACCGGTGTAAAGGGCCGTGAGATCCATCCGCAGAAAATCCTGCTCCAGGATGCGACCGTTGAGCAGGGGGAAATGATCTTTCAAATAGGCTACCGATTCACTGTCGATTTCCACCACGGTAAGATCGCGGCCCTGTTCCAACAGTTGACGGGTAAGCATGCCGGTACCCGGACCCACTTCCAGCACAGGGAGTGAGGGGAAGCCCCCAAGGCTCTCAGCGATGCGTCGTGCGATCGCTTCATCCTTGAGGAAGTGCTGTCCCAGGTTTTTTTTTGCTCTTACCTGAACCATTGCTATTCTCCAATTAATCCTTATCTTTACCGCCGCAAAGGTAACATTTTATTATCAGAAATAAGATAAACGCATTCTAAAAAAACAAGATAGAGGGTGGCCACACAGGTTGCGCGCATGCGGTTGCATCCTC
The DNA here is from genome assembly GCA_023399295.1 of Bacteroidota bacterium. GTDB lineage: Bacteria > Bacteroidota > Bacteroidia > Bacteroidales > Dysgonomonadaceae > Proteiniphilum. The sequence continues at coordinate 7,472 of JAEWQF010000043.1, read as the reverse complement.
TCTTCTGATCGTGGAATGAACAAATAAACAGTGAACAGGTGAAGAAAACTGTTGCATCCCTGAAGAGCCTGTTGAAGACTGTGCTCTCCCTGCTGCTCGGATTGTTAATCATGTGGGCTATGTATCGTGACACCGATATGGGTGAACTATGGGAGATCACACGCTCTGCAAACTTCTGGATCATTGCCTTCTCCCTGATCTTCGGACTCGCCGGTAATCTGCTTCGTGGGCTGCGCTGGGAGTTGTTTGTCAACTCACTCGGTTACCATCCCCCACGTGCCAGCCTGCTCCATGCCACCCTGGGCAATTATGCCGTCAACTTTGTGCTGCCCCGTGCCGGTGATGTATGGCGTTGCGGTGTGGTGAGCAAGTATGACCGCATCCCTTTCTCAAGGACACTGGAGACATTTCTGGTGGACAAGGTGGTCGATATCATTGCCGGCCTCTCGGTGATCCTTGTCAGTGTGCTGCTCTATATCGATTTTTTCATCTCCTATTTTGGCAACAACCCGCAGTTTGCAGCCAATATGCAGCGCTTCTTCTCATCGATTTGGATCTACCTGATTCTTGTGACATTGCTTTTGGCGGTTGTGGTGATGCGCACTTTCTTTCGACGCACCTGGTTGATGATCAAGATAAAGCGGTTTTTCACCACACTTCGTTACGACCTTCGACTCATCTCCGGCATGAAGGAGAAAAAGAAGATAATAATCTATACGATCCTTCTCTGGTTCTGTTTTTATTTGTATTTTTACATCTGCTTCTATGCGTTCGATTTCACGAGCGACCTGGGACCGTTGGCGGGGCTGATCGTCTTCGCAATGACCAATATTGGTATATCGGTACCGGTACAAGGGGGCATCGGCCCCTGGCATTTCATGGTGATCTCCTCCCTGCTGATCCTGGGAGTGGCTGAAAAAGAGGCACTCGCCTTTGCGGGAGCCGTCTTCACCATCCAGTCGGTTTGGCAGATCCTTTACGGGTTGTTTGGCGTCATTGCCATGCCATATGTAAAGAGGGAAGCGGCCGGGATAGACAACGAAAAAACCCAATAACGAAAAAATAACATGCCTACAACAGAATTACAACAGCTTTCTCCCCCAAGCGTGTGGAAACATTTTCATTCGCTCACCCGCATTCCGCGACCTACCGGTCAGATGGCGGAGGTGACCCGTTTCATGATTGACTTCGGGAAGGCGCTGAACCTGGAGACCAGGCAGGATCAGGTGGGCAATGTGGTGATCCGGAAACCGGCCACAAAGGGGTACGAAAACAGCAAGGGGGTGATCCTGCAATCGCACCTCGATATGGTACCGCAAAAGAATGCGGATGTAGCCCATGATTTCGCCAAAGATCCCATTCAGGCATACATCGACGGCGAATGGGTGAAGGCCCGTTCCACCACCCTGGGTGCCGACAATGGCATCGGTTGTGCCATGATGATGGCAGTGCTGGAAGATGCGACACTGGCACATCCGGCAATAGAAGCGCTCTTCACCATCGACGAAGAGGTAGGCATGGATGGTGCCAACGGCCTGAAGAAAGGATTCCTGCAGGGATCACTGATGCTCAACCTCGACACGGAAGAGGATGGTGAGCTCTGCATCGGTTGTGCCGGCGGCAGAGATGTGAACGTCTCTTTTCGGTACAAGCCGGTAATGGAGATTGACAAGGGTGACATCGCCTTCAAAGTGAGCCTGCGCGGCCTCAAGGGAGGTCACTCAGGCGTACAGATCCATCTGGGACGTGCCAATGCCAACAAACTGATGAACCGCTTCCTGAAAGAGGTGGTGAGCAATTACGAGGCGCGTATCGCCACCATCCAGGGTGGTTCACTGCGCAATGCCATTCCCCGTGAGTCATTTGTGGTACTCACCATACCTGAGCAGCTCTCAGACGATCTGCTGGACCTGGTTGCCGAGTATGAAGAGTTGTTCCGCAACGACTTCGCAGGCATCGAGGAGGGGATCTCCTTCAAGGCTGAGAAAACAACGATGCCTGCATCACTCATCCCCGAAGAGGTGCAAGATGACCTGATCAACGCGGTGGAGGGATGCCCCAATGGGGTAATCAGCTACCTGGCCGACTTTCCCGGTGTGGTGGAGAGCTCGCTCAATCTGGCACTGGTGCAATCGTCCGATGAAGGCATCGAAGTGAAGTTGCTGGTGCGCAGCTCCTCCGAAAGCCGCAAGGATTGGGTCTGCTCCTCTGTGGAGAGCCTCTTCCTGCTGGCAGGTGCCAAGGTGCAATTCGATGGTGATTACCCCGGTTGGCAACCCAACGCCCAAAGCGAGTTGCTGCACACCATGGAGCGGATCTACCTGGAGAAGTACGACCAACGTGCCAGGGTGATGGTGATTCATGCAGGTCTTGAGTGTGGTATCATTCAGTCGAACGTGGGGCATAAGCTGGATATTGTCTCTTTTGGTCCCACCATCACAGGGGCGCACTCACCCGATGAGGCGGTGAAGATTGACACTGTTGCCCGCTCCTATGAGTACCTGGTGACGATCCTTGAGAATCTGAATCAATAGATGCACAATACACTGATTGTTTTTGCTTCGAACCACGGTACGGTTGAACGATGCGCGCGTGAGCTGTTCAAGCTCATCGAGGGCAAGGTGGATCTGTGCAATTTGAATCGTAGAGAGGCAATACCTGATCTGAAACACTACGATACACTGATAGTGGGTGGATCCATCCATTACGGGAAGATACAGGGTGTGATCGCCGGTTTCTGCAAGAACAATCAGGCCGATCTGGCCGATAAACGGCTGGGACTGTTCATCAACTGTCTTTACCCGGGTGAGAAAGCAAGGCAGCAGCTGGAAGGCGCATTTCCAGAAGACCTTTCCCGGCATGCACTGGTGTGCGATTACTTCGGAGGTGAGCTGAACGAGAAAAGAATGAATTGTTGGGAACGATTCATCACGCGACAGATTGTGCGCAGCGAGGAGCTGGAGGTGATGTTATACAAAGACAAGATAACACGTTTTGCTGAAATCATTTCATCAGACCATGAAGAGAAAGACTGAAAAACACATTCTGTTGCCACTGGCACTGGTGGCCTACGCGATCATCATGGGGGTACTCACGTACCCTCGTTACAGCAGTTCTGGCCAATGGGGTGAGTACTTTACGGTTATTGGCATCACCCTGCTGCTGGCACTGATCCTTCACCTCCTGTTGAAACGCAGGCAGCAAATCCGCAGACGGTTCAGGGGAGAGGAGTAAGCTGCGCGCACTGCTCCTCTGACGACTCTTTTTTTTCCTCTTTCCTGCAAACGAACAAAGCCCGTGACAAGCTCAGCCTTGTGCAACGGGTTTTTTTTACTTGTCTCCTCATTAAAAGCTGACCTTGTTGTCACAAATTCTGCCACTCGTCGTCTTTCCTATACAAACAGTAAAATAATGGGTGATGAAGAACAAGATTCTTGCGCTGATTGTGTTTGTGTTACTTGCAGCTGGTCTGCAGGCACAGACAACATTGAATGACCTTTACCGCGAGTTTGCCGGTGCCGAAAATGTCACGAAAGTAAACCTGAACGGCTTGGCGCTGATGCTTGCCAGACCTTTCATGGAGAAGCATGCTGAGGGTAAGCTGACCAGCATCCGCGTACTCTCACTGGATGAGTCGCCAGAGCATGTGAAGGCGCGTTTCAGTCGTGCCGCGCTCAGCTTCCACGATGACCGTTATGAGTTGTTTCTCAATGCCAACGACAAGGAGTCGAAGGCACGGATCTATGTGAAGATAGAGGATCAACTGATCAGGGAGATGGTGATCATTACAATGGGCGATGATCCCACCCTGGTGCACCTGAAAGGGAAATTCCGTCCATCCGATATCGACCAGATAGGCAATGGAAGGCAGTGAATTCAAACAGCGGTTTCTCCGGTACAGCGGACAGATCTTCCGCTATGCCTTCGCTGTCACCGGCGACAGGCAGGAGGCGGAAGACATCGTCCAGGATGTGTTTGAGAAGTTGTGGAAGATGCGTGAGATGCTGACGGTGGTGGAGAATGATGAGGCTTATGTGGTCTCGGTTGCCCGTAACAGATCGCTCGATCGGTTGCGGATGATCGCCCGGCGTCGCACAACAACCCTCACCCCGGCGATGGAACCGGGTGAGGTGGGTGACGAGCTAAGCCGCCTGGAGGCGAAGGATCATCTGCACTCACTGGAGCGATTGCTCGACACACTTCCTGTGAACCAACAAACGGCAATCCGCCTGCGTCACTTTACCGGTGAGCCCCTACCGGAGATCGCTACGGCGATGCAACTCACGGAAGTGAATGTGCGGCAGCTCCTGTCGAGAGCGAGAAGAACCCTGAAGGATAAAATGAAGGAGTATGAGTATGGAGAAAGAGTATGAAGCATTGCTAGATAAGTTCTACCGCGGCGAGACAGACCGTGATGAGGAACTGATCCTGGCCGGTTATCTCAATCGGGAGCAGGTGCCGGAGCCGTTCGAGCATGACAGAAGCCTGTTTCAATTGCTTGAGACGGCTATACCGGAGATGCCGGAGGGACTTGAACAACGGATGGGTGCACTGATCGACTCGCTGGAACATGCTGAGCAGGGTGAGAATCCCCGGCTGTCTGTGAACCGGCCGCAGCACGAGAGCGTCCCGGTAAAAAGGGTTGTCACCCGAAGATATTTCACGCTTCAGATTGCCGGACTGGTGGCTTCATTGCTACTCATCGCCACAATAGGCTACCGGGTCTACTTCGGGAAGAGTGACAGTGAGCCTCTCCTTGCCGATACCTTCGAGAACCCGGAAGAGGCACAGCAGGCTACGCTGGAGGCGTTGCAGCTCTTCGCCGACAACTTCTCAAAAGGGACCCGCTCCGTAGAACAGGTAGACCGGCAGGTAGGTGAGACATTCGGCATCCTGCGTGAAGCGCTGGGCCAGGAGGTTGTCCGTACAGAGGAACAAGAATCACAAACAACGAAATAACAATCTTAATAACAATCAGTATGAAAAAAATGATGATGGTGCTTGTGCTGGCCCTCACAGCCTCCGGGCTGTTCGCACAGAAGAATCCGTTTGAGAAATTCACCGACATGGAGGGCGTGACATCGGTCTACATCTCAAAGAGTATGATGTCGTTGATGCCCAAGAACATGAATATGGATTTAGGCAACGTGGATGTCTCCAATTTCATCAGCAAGCTTTCGTCCATCCTGATTCTCACTTCTGAAAACCAGCCGGTGGCAAAGGAGATGGTATCACTTGCCAACAAGCGGATCCGGGATGACCAGTATGAACTGCTGATGCGCATCAAGTCGGATGAGAATGAGCGGGTAAACTTCTACATGAAGGGCAAGCCGGAAAACATCCGGGAGATGCTCATGATCGTGGAAGATGAGGGAGGCGAGAGTGTGATCATGCAGTTCCTGGGTGATTTCACACTCGATGATGCCAAACAGATCACCGACGGCATGCAGCAGAAAAAGAAATAACCGCTTCAATCGCTGCAATCCTTTTCACACCGGATGAACATCTGTTCGTCCGGTTTTTTCTTGTCTTGTCGATAGGGGCGATCGGGTAAATTGTGTTATATTTGTTTTGTTATTCAATACAGGAGCATGACAGATGATTCGTTCTCACTATCCGAACTGAACCGCCGTGTAAAGGATGCCATCCGCGATCATCTCCCCGAGACCTACTGGTTGCGGGCCGAGACCAGTGATGTACGTCGTAACCAGAATGGTCACTGCTACCTGGAGTTCGTGGAGAAGGATGCGGAAAAACAGCACATCATTGCCCGGGCTCGTGGCATGATCTGGTCGAACGTCTTCCAGATGCTCTCCGCCTACTTCGAAACTGAAACAGGTCAGTCGTTCACCTCGGGACTCAATGTGCTGGTGCGTGTCACTGTCGACTTTCACGAGCTCTATGGCTTCTCCCTTACCGTGAATGACATCGAACCCTCCTTCACGCTGGGTGAGATCGCCCGCAACCGACAGCAGGTACTCCGGCAGCTGGAAGAAGAGGGGGTGTTGACGCTCAACAGGGAGCTGGAGCTACCGGAGTTGACGCTCCGCATCGCGGTGATCTCCTCACCCACCGCCGCCGGCTACGGCGACTTCTGCGACCAGCTGGCCCGCAACAGCGCTGGCTTCGCCTTCCAGACCAGGCTGTTCCCGGCCATCATGCAGGGGGAGCGGAGCGAGAGCTCCATCATCGGTGCGCTGGAGAAGGTGTATGGATACAGCCACCTCTTCGATGCGGTGGCCATCATCAGGGGTGGGGGTGCCACCTCCGACCTGAACTGTTTCGACAGCTACGCGCTGGCCGTCAATGTGGCTCAGTTTCCGCTGCCGGTGGTGAGCGGCATCGGTCATGAACGCGATGTGACAGTGCTCGACCATGTGGCGCACACCCGTGCCAAAACCCCTACTGCTGTGGCTGAGTTCTTCATCAGTCACATCACCCAGACAGCTGCCGAACTGGCCGAACTGGAGGAACGTCTGGTTGGTCAGACCCGATCGGTGTTGCAGGAGGAGCTGTCGCAACTTCGACTACTGACAAGGGAGACAGTCCACCTCTCCGCACTGCAGCTGCAAAGGGAGACAGCGCTGGTGCAAAAGATATGGGACAGGATGCGGCATCAGTTGAATCAGCGGATACAGGAGGAGCGACATCTGATTGAGACCGCCGGGCAGTACATCCGGATGGTGTCGCCTGAGCATGTGCTGAAACGGGGATATACCCTCACCACCCGTCAGGGACGGATCATCACCTCCCTGCAGGCGCTCTCACCCGATGAGGTGATCGAGACCCACTTCCGCGATGGCGTGGCCACTTCGATAATAAGGGATCTGCACAGCGATCCAAACCGGAGACAATCTGAATAAGCAATGTCAAGACAAAACAGAAAGAACATCGATATGGACAATGGAAGCTATACGGAAGCAAAGAAAGAACTGACAGCGATCGTCACCGCCATCGAGACGGGTGAACTCGATGTGGATGCCCTGACCGAGAAGGTGAAACGGGCCTCTGAACTGATCCTCTTTTGTAGGGAGAAGCTGACCCACACCGATCATGAGTTGCAGAAGATACTCGACGACATCGTATGAAACAGGCCGAACAGGAGCATGTGATCATTGTTGCCGGCGGCAGGGGGCTACGTGCCGGCAGTGAGCTGCCGAAGCAGTTCCGGCTGATTGGTGGCAGGCCGGTGTTGATGCATACCATCGAAGCGTTTCACCGCTACAATCCTGAGATCACCATCGTGGTGGTGCTGCCCGATGGTTTCATTGACCATTGGGAGGAGCTGTGCCGGGTGCACGGCTTCACACTGCGACATCGCACCACGGTAGGCGGTGAGACGCGTTTCCACTCCGTAAAGAAAGGACTGGAGCTGATCCCCCCGGAAGGGGTGGTGGCGGTGCACGACGCCGCACGCCCCCTGGTGACCCCTGCGTTGATAGATAGATGCTTCGCCACCTGTGCCGCTCAGC
>JAEWQF010000034.1 GCA_023399295.1 Bacteroidota bacterium | reverse complement strand
TTCTTTCAAGATACAAAATGTGTTGAAAGGTAAATAACCAAAAGGAGCATCTCAAAGGAAACAGAATAAACCTGGTTTTCAGGATTATTCTGTTTCTTCTTTTGTGAGGTCTATTCTTTCGTCGTCGCGGCTGCGGTCGAAGAACATCTTCTTGAGGGGATTCTTGCGGGCCTCGTCGTAGAACATTCGGTTGCGGTGGATGTCGATGGCCATGTAGATGGCCTGGCGGAACGACTCCTCCGAAGCCTGGTTCTTGCCCGCGATGTCGTAGGCGGTGCCATGGTCGGGTGAGGTGCGCACGATAGGGAGGCCTGCGGTGAAATTGACACCCCCCTCCATGGCAAGGGTCTTGAAGGGGATCAGTCCCTGGTCGTGGTACATCGCCAGGATGGCGTCGAACTGCTTGAAGCGTCCTGAGCCGAAGAAGCCATCGGCAGGGTAGGGGCCGCCACAGAGGATCCACTGGTCCTGAGCCTCCTTTACTGCCGGGGCGATGATCTCCAGCTCCTCTTTACCCAACAGTCCATTCTCACCCGCGTGGGGGTTGAGGCCCAGCACGGCGATGCGGGGCAGTTCGATGAGGTAGTCGCGTTTCAGGGTGTGGTCGAGCGCCTTCAGCTGCTCCAGGATCCCCTCTTTGGTGAGTCGCCCGGGTACCTCCGAGAGGGGGAGGTGGGTGGTTACCAAAGCAACCTTCATCATCTCCGATGCCAGGATCATCATCGCCTTCTCACCCTTTTTGGCAAAGCGCTCCTCCAGGAACTCAGTGTGTCCGGGAAAGTGGAACTGATCGTTCTGGATGGTCTCCTTGTTGATGGGGAGGGTGACCAGCAGGTCTATCTTTCCCTGTTCCAGGTCGCGGGTGGCGATGTCGATTGCGGTGTAGGCCGACTGGCCGGCCTCGGCTGTTGCCGTGCCCGGCTCGATGCGGATCTCCTCCTTCACGCAGTTCACCAGGTTCACCTTCCCCTCCTGAGCCTCTTCGGCACGGGAGATGATGTGGAAGTTGACCGCTTCGCCGTCGAACGCCTTGCGATACCAGGATGCCGACCGGGAGGATCCGTAGATCACCGGCTGACAGAGTTCGAGCATCCGTGTGTCTGAGAATGTCTTTAACAGGATCTCGTATCCAATACCATTGACATCACCATGTGTGATGCCCACTTTTAAACTATCTGACATGTATATATTTTTATCCTACTTGTAAAAAAATGATGCTACGAGACAATCTCCACACCCTCATGTTGCGGAAGGCTGATGGTGTAGAAGGTAGCCTCCAGGTTGCGCATCAGGTTTCGTTTGTTGCTCTCGGGTGCGTAGACATAAGTCTCCACAACCACCACCATACCGGTGTTGTCGTTCACGAAGGCCTGCATCACAAAAGGGCCTCCCATCATGTCGTTGGTCATCTCCCATAGTCCCCGTAGCTCGGCACGGAAGATGCCATCCACCTCAATGCGGCGGTAGTCGGGCGGGTAGACCGTGGCGGTGGTCATCTCGGAGTCGAACGATCCCTTGATGAACGCACCCAGCGTGCGGTTGCGGATGGCGATGAGCGAGTCCTTCTCAAACACCGTCTCGGTAGTGTAGGGGAACTGGTAGATGACGACATCCTTGCGGCCCTGAGGCGCATTGTTGGTGGCCCAATAGAAGTTGGGATGCTCGGTCACATTTGTCAGTCCCTTTGGGAGATGAATGTTGATGCCAAAGACCTGCTGTGCGCGCGAGAGTGGATCGGAGATCTGCTGTTTCTGAAACTTGCCGTTGCGTTCCAGCTCCTTGGTGACAAAATAATCGATGACGCGCTCTTTATTCTCAGTGACATAAGCTGCAAAGTCGGCAGTGCTGGGCGACTGGATGGTCATGATCACCTGTCCTGTGGCATACATGTCGATGTCGGCCGTGAACTTGGAGCTGCTGTAGATGGTGGAGATCTCGGGAATGATCACATTGCGTGCCATCCGGATGGTACGGGTAAAGTTCTCCGGTGCAATCTGAATGATGTTGAAATTGGCTTCCGGCTGCGGCAGTCCCTTCGCATTGCTGTTGAGCACATCGAAGAGTGCAGTGCCTGCTTCTCCTTCCCACAAGGTGTCATCCATCACCACGAGTACTTCGTTGGATGACCCGGAGGCGTTCATAAAGCTGGCTGCCTGGTTACAGGATGTCAGGTACAGCAGCAACGAGACAATGAAACTGAGGGTAAAGGCTGCATGTTTCATAAGATATTTATTTTTGGTTCATCGGGTTGCACATTCATCAAGCAAATATACAACTATTTGTGAGGAAATGAAGTGCAGACACACTTAATTTGTCCAAAAGTTGGTTGTAGCACCAGCTCTGACAATGCAATCTGAGGAGCTTTGGAGCATCACACAACGGAGCGTACTCACTTTTCCCCAATTTTCGCTGTGGAGAGCATGCCGCAGGCGGCGAAGATGTCTTCACCCCTGGATGCACGGATGGTGCTGATGAACCCTTTGGCGGTGAGGAAATCGCGGAACTTGGTCATGTTCTGCTCGGTGGAAGGTTTCAGCTTGCTCATCGGAATCACGTGGAAGCGTATCAGGTTGATACGGCAGTCGAGGCCGGCCAGCAGCTTTGTCAGCTCACGCGCGTAGAGCAGCGTGTCGTTGACCCCGTCGAACATGATGTACTCGAACGAGAGGCGGCGCTGGTGGCTCCAATCGTGCTCGCGCAGCAGGCTGATCACCGAGGTGGCGGGAGCCGTCCGCTCGATCGGCATGATGGCAAGTCGCTCTTCCGGTATCGGGTTGTGGAGGCTGAGGGCCAGGTGGCACTTGCTCTCCTCGAGGAACCGTTTCAGGTTGGAGGTGAGGCCGATGGTGGAGAGGGTGATCCGCTTGGGGCTCCAGGCCAGGCCATAGTCGGCCATCAGCAGCTCCGAAGCCTTCTTCACCTGTTTCCAGTTGTCGAGTGGCTCTCCCATGCCCATGAAGACCAGGTTGGTGATCTGTTCCGAGTCGGGTACCGAGTAGACCTGGTTGAGGATCTCCCCGGCGGTGAGGTTGTCGTGGAAACCCTGCTTGCCGGTCATGCAGAAGTCGCAGTTCATGCGGCAGCCCACCTGTGAGGAGACGCAGATGGTGAGGCGGTCCTCCTCGGGGATGGTGACCGTCTCGATGAACTTGCCACCGGCCGTTTTGAACAGCATCTTGCGGGTGCCGTCGACCGAAGTCTTGATGTCGAGCGGTTCCGAACGGCCCACCTCGAATCTCTCAGCCAGCAGTTTCCTGTTTTTCAGGGAGATGTTGGTCATCTCTTCGATAGTTTTCACCCGTTTCAGGTAAACCCAGTCGGCGATCTGTTTGGCGGTAAACTTGGGAAGATTCAGTTCCGTGACGCTTTCGGTGATTTCGGCGAGCGTCATGCCGAGCAGGGTCTGTTTTGGCTCCATTTGCTGTAATTGTAATTGATGGTGCAAAGAT
>JAEWQF010000028.1 GCA_023399295.1 Bacteroidota bacterium | reverse complement strand
TTGTAGCGCATAGCGGAATCGAACCGCTATTCATTGCCTGAGAAACAATTTTCCTAACCGTTAGAAGAATGCGCCCTTTAGAATGATGATGCAAAGTTATAGAAAAAAATAAAACCGCGATTCTTTTCGGTACATTTTTTTGTCACTTTTTTACCGGTGAATATGATAGTAGGCATCCAGCGCCTCCCGCGCTGCCGTGAAGGAGCTCTTACGGTCCTGAAGCACCTCACCTTCGAGCCGTGTCAGCAGTTGCGCGATTGCTGGATCACGGTAGAAGCCGTTGCGCAGCTGCTCGTTGATGCTCTCGAACATCCAGTACTTCGCCTGCTCCTTGCGCTTGCGGTCGAAGTAGCCGTTCTCCCTCACAAAGTCGATGTAGCGATGGATCATCTCCCACACCTCAACGATGCCGATCTTATAATAGCCTGAATAGGTGAGCACCTCGGGCGACCAGCCCGACTCTGGCAGGGGATAGAGATGCAGGGCGTTGCGCAGCTGACGCCGGGCCATGTTCGCCTTGTCGATGTTGTCGCCGTCCGCCTTGTTGATCACGATGCCGTCGGCCATCTCCATGATGCCCCGTTTGATGCCCTGCAGCTCGTCGCCGGTGCCGGCCAGCTGGATCAGCAGGAAGAAGTCGACCATCGAGTGTACCGCCGTCTCCGACTGTCCCACCCCCACCGTCTCCACGAAGAGGTAATCGAACCCGGCTGCTTCGCAGAGCACAATGATCTCGCGGGTCTTGCGTGCCACGCCGCCCAGCGATCCCGCTGACGGAGAAGGACGGATAAAAGCGTTCTCCGCCATGGAGAGCTTCTCCATCCGTGTCTTGTCCCCCAGGATGCTCCCCTTGGAGCGCTCGCTGGAGGGGTCGATGGCCAGCACTGCCAGCTTGTGTCCCTGCTCCAGCAGGTGCATGCCAAACGTGTCGATGGAGGTGCTCTTACCTGCTCCCGGCACGCCGGTGATTCCTACTCTGATGGAGTTTCCCGAGTAGGGCAGGCACTGTTCGATAATGGCCTGGGCCGTCTCCTGGTGCTCCGGCAGCGAGCTCTCCACCAGGGTCACCGACTGACTGAGAAGCACCCTGTCGCCCGAGAGAATTCCTTTCACATACTCCTCCACGGGGCGCACTGTTTGTCTGGAGCGTCTTTTCAGATAGGGGTTCACACTAGGGGGTTGCAGGATGCCTTTGTTCACTTTCAGGCCGTTGTATTTCGGGTCGTTCTCGGGATGTTCCATCTTAGCTGTTCAAATTAAAAAACCGAATGAAGCTCCTGCAAAGATACTTCATCCGGCCAGTATTATCAATTTCTGTTGAATCTATTTCTTCGGGAGCACATTCCCCTTGATCCGTAACACGTAAACGGTATCGGGAACATTGGTATAGACGGTGATGCTCTTGTTGAAGGTTCCGGGACGGGCTACCGTGGAATATTTGGCGGAGATGGTCCCTTTCTTGCCCGGCAGTATCGGCTCGCGGGTGTAACCCGGTGTGGTGCACCCACAGGAGGCAGAGACCCTTCTGATGATCAGCGGCGTTTTGCCGGTATTGGTAAACTCAAACTGGGTGGTGACCGCGCCCATCTCCTCCTTGATGGTTCCGAAGTTGTGTTCCGTTTTCTCAAACGCCATCCCCGGCTTCTGCTGTGAGAAGGCCATCAGGCTGCAGAGCATCACGGAAAAAATCAAAAGGGTTGCTCGTTTCATATCTGTTTCTGTTAATCGTTTCTTTCGTTTCAATCATTCACTCGTCTGCAAATGTAACAATTTTGGCCATGCAGCGTTTATTCTTTAACAATAATTTGCATACCGCCGGTATGTGAGGTGAACGCGGGGGCATAGAGCGATTGCACGGTGGCGATGCCGTTGGAATAGCTGCCGGCACGGGTCACATAGAGGATATACTCGAACAGACGGGTGCCACGTGGCAACTGATCGAAAAAGAAGGAGGTGGAGGCATCGTTCGTCACCCGGTAATAGGGCACTCCGTTTTGCCAGGCCATGCCGGAGAGTTGTGTGACCGGCTCGAAGCTGGCGGCACGCATATCCTTGAGTTGTACGAACTCAAGGTCGCGGTCGTTGCGGAGGGTAAGCCGCACTACCACCTTGTCGCCCACCTGCAGGGGTCGTTCTTCCGTCAGCGGCACCAGCACCCTGCCACTCTCATCGGTCAGCTCGAGGAAGAGCTCCTTTTCGATATCGAGCGAGCCGTCGCTTTTCACCACCTTGTCCATCTCCTCGAAATATTGACGGTAGAGGGCACCCCAGGCGGGACCGCTGCCGTTGTGCTCCACGGTGACACGTCCCATCGCGGGAGTGATCTGTGAGCGGCTCCAGCTCTCCTTGAAGTAACCCGTTCCCGCTGCCTTGCCGGATGGCTCAACCACCTTCTCACCCAGGGTGACGGTGGTCTCTCCCGTGGTTGCAAACCAGTCGCTGCCGCTGCTCAGCAGCGTGTAGACCGCATCGGTGGTGGCATGCGTCGACTCCCATTGCTGTGTCTGCTTCTGTTTGAGCAGCCATCGTTTCATCCGGTCCATCTCCCCGGTGGAGGCGCCCCCCAACCGGAAGGCATCCATGATGAAGGTGTGCACCGAGGTGGCCGACTGTGACATGAACACCTGCGCCCGGTTGTTGACCCAGTACATCCCCATCTCGTCGGATTGGGTGGCATGCTCACGGTAGGAGCGCAGGATCGCCTGCAACAGCTCCTTCTGTTGATTGCGATGCATCAGCACCGCGATCAGCGATCGCTCGTAGAGTCCATAAGAGGTCCAGTGCTGCTGCAGCACGGAGCGGTAGAAGTCGCTCATCTCTTTCAGCTCCTTGTCCAAGGGATGGTCACTGTATGCCGTTCGCACGTAGAGATACTCCAGATCGGTGAGCGATATCATTTTTATTTTCTTCCAATCCTTGTTGGTACGTTTCAACGCTTCGAAGCGGCGCAGCGCCTCCGCATCGGCAAAGGCGACAGCCTGCGACTGCATGGAAAGCGTCTCATCGCCGGAATGCAAAGCTCCCAGCTCCTGCAGGCGATTCAACCCGTAGAGGATGTAATGGGTGATCCCGACAGAGGGACGGAATCCCTTGAACCAGCACCAGCCACCTTCCCCGGTCTGCAGCTCCTGCAGACGCCGCAGCGAGCGACCGAGCTGGTCACGGCTGCGGTTCAGGTCGAACAACAGCGAGAGCCGCTGCCGCTGTTCCGATTCATTGCGTGCCTCAAGCACCCAGGGAGTCTCCTCCAGCAGGAGGTCTTTCAGTTCTTCGTTTTTGGAGAGCTGCGACTGCAAAGACGCACCGCTGCCCCCCTCTTTTTGCCAGGCATCCACCATGGCGGTCACCCGGGGGTAACTTTTACCGATGTAGGCACCCAGTGAAGTGCTGTAGTAGGCGGCAAACCAGGCCACCGCATTGTCGCTCGCGGGGTCGCTCAGCACCGGCAGGGCCTGTACCGCATACCAGGCGGGAGAGGAGGCAAACTCAAGCGTGAGCCGGTACTCCTCCGCCGTGGGGGAGCTGCTTTCCAGCAGTCGGTCCATGGTGAACTGCTTCGTTTCACTGCCGTTCAGGTCCATGCGCAAGCTCTCGGTCACCAGCATCCGGTTAGGCAACACCGCCAATGCATGCTGTTCCCCGTCGCTGAAGAGCTCGCTCCCGGCCACGATACGCACGCCAAGGAGATCGATCCCGGTGGGGAGCGCAAAGCTCCAGGCAACCTCGGTGGATGTGCCGGCAGCCAGGGTGAAGGGCATTACAGCATCGTCGATCCTGATATCAGAGATCAATTCCTCGGTAAGGGGATTGAAGAGTTGCAGCCTTACCTCACCCTTCAGCAGGCTGTCGGAGAGGTTGGAGATCTTGCTGCTGATGGTGGCATGATCACCCTCCCTGAGGAAGCGCGGCATGCTGGGTGTCACCATCAGCTCCTTCTGCGAAATAGTGAAGGCTTCAGCGCTTCCGCTGCTCAGCTCCCTATCGTGTGCCAGCAGACGGAAACGCCAGCGGGTGTTGCTCTCCGGCACGGTGAAAGCGATCTGTGTCTCCCCTTTCCCGTTGGTACGCAGCTGCGGATAGAAGAAGGCGGTCTCGCTGAAATTGCGCCGCACCTGCGGAACTG
>JAEWQF010000009.1 GCA_023399295.1 Bacteroidota bacterium | reverse complement strand
AATTCAGCTATTCACCCAGGTATCACGAAATCCCGGCTCAAGAATCATTTGTATTTCGCTGAGCAATTCCATATCCAGCGGAGTGTTGGCATATCTGATGCTCTTCAGCACATTTTCCGGGTTCGTAGAACTGAACAATGTTGTGGCGATTCTCGGATTTGCGGTACTGAAGCTCATCGCCAGTTGTTCAATTGAGACACCTTTTGATTTGCAGTAATCGATGGCTTTTCTTGTGACTCGTTTCAATGCTTCCGGGGCAGGATGCCATTCAGGTGCGCCATGCTCTGTCAACAATCCCATAGAGTAGGGGGAAGCATTGATGATTCCGATATGATGCGACTCGAAGAATTCAAAGTAATCACGCAACGAATCATCATTCAATGTATAATGACAAAAAGATAGCACGCTTTCAACAGTTCCTTGCGGTACATGATCAATGACATACTTGAAATGGCGTAAATTCAAGTTTGTAATCCCGATGTGTTTCACAATTCCTTCGTTACGCAGTTCAACCAGTGCCGGTAATGTCTCATTGCATACCTGCTCCAGATCTGCAAATTCGATGTCGTGTACATTTATCAGGTCTATACAATCGGCATTCAATCGTTCCATGCTCTCATAAACACTTTCTCTGGCCTTTACAGCAGAATAATCCCAGCTGTTATTTCCATCCTTGCCGTACCGCCCCACTTTCGTAGAGAGATAGTAAAGATTACGGTCAACACTTTTCAATGCTTTACCCAATACTGTTTCAGCTTTTAGGTGCCCGTAGTAGGGAGATACATCGATAAAGTTTATCCCGTTGTCCAAAGCTGTATGAACTGCATTGATTCCGGACTCTTCCTTCAAAGGGTGAAAAACTGCGCCTAAGGATGAGGCTCCAAAACTAATTTTGGAGACCTTCATCCCGGTTGTTCCTATTTCTCTATATTCCATCTATCTTGATCACGAAAGAGATTTCACTAGACTCCATCTCTGCTGGAAGGGTTACCACCAACCCTTCACTGTTCCTTTCAAACGAAGGTTTGGCATCAACCCCAATGATGGAAACGTCATTGATTGCCTGTTCAAACAGCGGGTTCCCTTCTGCCAGTGATTTGATCACCACCTCACCGTTCTCCGGTTGTGCCATCACATGGGCATAGAGAAGGTTTCCTTTTGTAACAAACCGGATATCTTCAGCGCTGTATGGCTGGTGTTTCCCTTCATTGAATCCTTGAGCCTGGAGAGGATTCACGGATTCAGCCACCGGTCCTTCGCCAAAGATTTTCCAGGGTCGCGTGTCAAAGACACTCTCTTTGTTTACATCCATCCAGGCTGCCACCTCATTCAGGATCGCCTCCTCCTTCTCGTCAATCGTTCCGTCTCCCCGCATGGGAACACTCAGGAGCAAGTTGCCGTTCTTACTGATGATATCAATCAGCATGTGCACCACCGTTTTTGCGGATTTATACCTGTCATTGTCGTAGATAGATCTGTCGTAATGCCAGCTACCCAGGCACGTGCATGTCTGCCAGGGTTTCTCCTGGATTTGATCAGGGACACCCTTCTCCACATCCCACACCAATGAATTCTTTTGCTCTTCCGTCAGTATTTTGGCAAAGACGACAGCATTGTTGGCTCCGTTATTTTCCTGGATGCTCTTATTGTAGAAATGAGAAACAACTTGCAAGCCCACATCGCTGACAGGCCACAACGGCATGCTTGTATCGTCGTAATAGATCAGGTCGGGGTTATACTTGTTGATCATGTCGATGTTTCTGTCAAAGAAGTTCTGGAAATAATCATCTGAAGGAACAGCAGCACCGTTTTCCCAACCCCACTGACTATGGATACGGCCTGTATTATGGCTCTCTTCGCTTAACGGATGATTCTGTGCATACAATTCCTGCGGATCATAGCCTTCCCACCATGTTCCTTTTCCATCCTCCTTCTGAAGTGTTCCATCGTAGGGAATGCCCTTAAAAGCACCCTCTTTATCGGATCTCTGCGCTGTTTCATACCAGGTCCATGCATGAGCAGAGTGAATGCTGACTCCAAAATACATTCCGTTGGCACGGGCAGCCTTCTCCCATCCTGCCACGATATCTTTCTTTGGTCCCAGGTTCACAGCGTTCCATTCGTGATATTTACTATCCCACAGGTCGAAGTTGTCGTGATGGTTTCCCAACGTGAAGAAATATTGTGCACCGACTCGTTTGTAGAGTGCCATCAACTCATCGGGATTCCAGTTTTCAGCCTTCCATGAATGGATGACATCTTTGAATCCAACCTCTGAGGGATGTCCGTAATTTTCCACATGCCAGTTGTATTGATGACTGCCTTCGTCGTACATGAACCGGGCGTACCAATCACCCTGTTCCGGTTGACACTGTGGCCCCCAATGAGCCCAGATGCCAAACTTCGCATCTCTGAACCAATCAGGAGCCTGATCATATTGCGCGAGCGATTCCCACGTTGGTTCATACATCCCTTCCAACGGTTTCTCATGTTTTGGTGCACAAGAGCTCATCAAGACAAGTAGCAGGAGAGCCCGGTTAATTGTTTTCAACATTTTCATATTGTTATGATTTAGAGCTATTTGGATTTTGATTTAAATAAGAGGGTACTCATTGATGCTCCCACTTTCCACACAAAGATAAACTATTCATACAAATGGAACATTCTTTCCATCATATTCCATTTTTCTGAAGCAGAAACACCTTCATTGCACTGTTGAAATACAGACATAGGATCTTCCCACTCTTGTTAACAGGTCAGAGAATTATTATAGTCGAGAAGAACAACTACAATTCAGAAAAGAAAAAAGGGATATGAAGGGCTATTCAAGAAATTATTTCACGATACAGAAAATTTAAACCTGAGATTCTTGGAAAAGCGGCGTTTTTATCGTTATATTTCTTGGAAAAGTGGATATTTCATTAGTATGTGATTTATTTTATATCTTTGATGCTATCAAATGATATTATCGAATGAAACCGCCTTATAACATAACGCCTTTGATATTGGCTAAGGTTGCATCCATTTCCGAAAAAATTGGAGAAGTAAAGACTGCATATCTGTATCATCCACCTGCCGAACTCAGGAGAAGCAACCGGATTAAAACAATACAATCTTCATTGGAAATTGAAGGTAACACCATGTCCGTTGAGCAGGTAACTGCCTTGATTAGCAATAAACGAGTGTTGGCTCCCGAAAAAGATATTCTTGAAGTAAAGAATGCCATTGCAACCTATGAGCAAATTGACTCCTTTAAACCCTATAGCCTGAAGTCCCTACTCAAAGCACATAAGCTTTTGATGAACGGTCTGGTGAACAATGCCGGAAATCTTAGGACAAAAAGTGTGGGAATTATAAAAGGCAGTCAAACCGTTCATGTTGCACCTCCAGCCGATAGAATTGAATTTCTTGTCGAAGATTTATTGGATTATGCGAAAAAAGACGATGACCTGCTGCTGATAAAGAGTTGTGTGTTTCATTACGAATTTGAATTCATTCACCCATTTATGGATGGCAATGGACGTATGGGCAGGCTATGGCAAACTGTTTTACTTCGACAGCAATATCCTGTTTTTGATTTCCTTCCAATCGAGGCCCTCATTAAAGAGCAACAAAAAGTGTATTACAGTGCGCTTGAAAAGTCTGACAAACTGGGAGAATCAACCACATTTGTCGAGTTTATGCTAACAATTATAGAACATGCTTTGGAAGATATGCTTTCATCTCAACCTGTAACATTAAAAGGAGTGGGTAGAATACAACTTTTCCGAAACATGATAGGTGTAAACACTTTTTCAAGAAATGAGTATATGCGCCACTTTAAGGATATCTCATCTGCAACTGCAAGCAGAGATTTGCGGGAGGCAACTGATAACCGGATCTTAACAAGAATTGGGGAAGGAAGAACGACAGTGTATAGGTATTTGTAATGCTTTCATAAAAATGAAAACGGCGCAAATAGTTGTCTATGAACTAAATGCGCCGTTTTATTGGTTGTCCCACAAGGATTCGAACCTTAACTGGCTGAACCAAAATCAGATGTGCTACCGTTACACCATGGGACAATCCTTGATTGCTTCGTGAAAAGCAGTGCAAAAGTAGTATATTATCTTGAACGCACCAAATTATTCAGTCCCTTTTTCCAGAATGTCGTGTGCGATGTGCACCGCATGGAGATGGGTTACAGTGCAGGTCTGCCGGCGCCTCTATTCCGCAATGAGCAGGAAGTAGCTTTTCTTACCGCGCTGCGCCAGGATGTACTTGTCGCCAATGAGGTGGGAGAGGTTGATCTCCTCGTCGAACTGCTCCAGCTTCTCCTTGTTGATCAGCACGCCACCGGCCTGCACCGTCTTGCGCATCTCTCCCTTGGAGGGGAAGACGGCTGCCTCATCGGTCAGCAGGTCTACGGCCTTGATGCCTTCGGCCAGCTTCTCGCGGGAAACGGCGAACTGGGGCACGCCCTCGAACACCTGCAGGAAGGTGGTCTCGTCGATGGAGCGCAGCATCTCGGAGGTGGAGCGCCCGAAGAGGATCTGCGAGGCATTGACTGCCATCTCATAATCTTCGAGCGAGTGTACCATCACGGTGACCTCTTCCGCCAGCTTCTTCTGAAGGGGACGGAGGTGGGGGGCGGACTGCTGCTCGCTGACGAGTGCCTCGATCTCCTCACGGGTGAGGGAGGTGAAGATCTTGATGTACTTCTCCGCATCGGCATCGCTCACGTTGAGCCAGAACTGGTAGAACTGGTAGGGTGAGGTGTAGCGCCGGTCGAGCCATACGTTGCCGCTCTCGGTCTTGCCGAACTTGCCGCCATCGGCCTTGGTGATGAGCGGACAGACCAGGGCGAAGGCTTCGCCTCCCTCCACACGGCGGATCAACTCCGTGCCGGTGGTGATGTTGCCCCACTGGTCGGAGCCGCCTACCTGCAGGCGCACACCCTTCTCGCGGTAGAGGTGCAGGAAGTCGTAGCCCTGCAACAGCTGGTAAGAGAACTCGGTGAACGACATCCCTTCACTGGACTCGCCGCTCAGACGCTTCTTCACCGAGTCTTTCGCCATCATGTAATTGACGGTGAGGTGCTTGCCGATGTCGCGGATGAAGTGAAGGAAGCTGTAGTCTTTCATCCAGTCGTAGTTGTTGACCAGGATGGCCCGGTTGGGGATCTCGCTCTCGAAATCGAGGAACTTGGCAAGTTGCTGTTTGATGGCTTCCTGGTTGTGGCGCAGCGTCGCCTCGTCGAGCAGGTTGCGCTCGGCGGACTTCATGGAGGGGTCGCCGATCATGCCGGTGGCACCGCCTATGAGGGCTACCGGCGTGTGTCCTGAGCGCTGCAGGTGCTTCAGCATCATCACCCCCACCAGGTGGCCTATATGCAATGAGTCGGCTGTGGGGTCGATCCCCAGGTAGCCGGATGTCTGTCCCTTCAGTAACAGCTCCTCAGTGCCGGGCATCACATCGTGTACCATGCCGCGCCAGCGGAGCTCTTCCACAAAATTCATCATATTGTTTGCTCTCTCTAAAACGGTTCGTAAAAAAGTATGCAAAGATAATAAAATTCATTGTTATTTGTGGCCTGCCATCATGAAGAGGGCGAAGATGTTCATGATCTCCAGACGCCCCAGCAGCATGTTGGCCGAGAGCAGGTACTTGGCCATGTTGGGCATGGCGGCATAGTTGCCGAAGGAGCTTACATCTCCATAGCCGGGACCTACATTCCCGATGGTGGCGAAGGAGGCGGAGAAGGCTGTGATGCCATCGATACCCATGAGGGAGAGTAGCAGCGCGGTGACAAAGAAGGTGAAGATGTAGAGGATGATGAACACCATGATCTGTAGCTCCAGCTCATGCTCGATGGTTCGCTTGTCCATTTTCACGGTGTAGATACCGTTGGGGTGGAGGATCAGCTTCAGTTGCTTGTTGACGGACTGAAAGAAGAGGTAGATGCGGTCGAATTTGATGCCGCCTGCAGTGGAGCCTACCATGCCGCACTGGAAGGAGAAATAGATGAGCAGGACGATGCTGAACAGCGGCCAGAGAGATGTGTCGGCTGTCGCAAGTCCGGTGGTGCTGGTGAGCGAGACCACCTGGAAGGCAGCGTAACGGATCGACTCCCAGAAGCTGAACGTTTTCACCTGGGTCAGTTGAAGGGCAATCAACAGGATGCCGATACCGATCACCAGCATATACATGCGGGTAGGGCGGGAGGTGAAGATATTGTGCTTCTTGCCGGTCATGGTGGCATAGACCAGGCCGAAGTGCATGCTGCTGAGTAACATAAAGAGGGTAATCACCATCTCGATCCAGGCATTGTCGAATGCGGCAATGCTCAGGTTACGGGTGGAGAAGCCGGAGGTGGCTACTGTGGAAAACGAGTGACAGATTGATTCAAAGAGGCTCATACCCAATAGCTTCAGCAAAATGGTCTCGACGATGATTAGCGTGAAGTAGACGGTGGCGATGATCCGCACGATGTGGCGTGAACGGGTGCGGAAGCTCATCTTGGAGAGATCGGAGACCTCTGCGCGGTAGAAGCTGGATTGCACCCCTTTCTTCTCCGGGAGCACCAGCAGCACGAACAGGATAATGCCCACACCGCCGATGAAGGAGGTGGCGGAGCGCCAGAAAAGCAACCCTTTGGGCAGGACTTCCACGTCGGTGAGGATGCTGGCTCCGGTGGTGGTGAAACCTGAAACGCTTTCAAAAAAGGCATTGGTGAGCGTGAACTCTCCACCCCAGATGTAGTAGGGCATCATCCCCACGATGCAGGTGAGCAGCCACCCCAAGACACTGATGGCCAGTCCCTCATGAAAACGCAGCTCCTCAACCTTCTCCACAAAGAGGTAGGGGAAAGTGCCCAGCGCGGCACACATGGCCGCACTGAACAGCAGCGCATTCAGCGAACTCTCCCAGTTCACCAGGGAGATCACTGCTGCGATAAACAGAAACAGTGCGTTGAACAGCAGGATATAACCGAGATACTTGATAACGACCCTATTGCGTACCATCTTGCTCTATTCGTTGTTGGATTCTCTACGGCGTTTGAGTCGTGTGATCAGATTGTTCAGCTCTCCTTCCAGTGTCTTGAATTCGTCCTGTGTGACGATTCCCGCATCCAGTCGCCCTTTCTCGGGATAATAGTCACGGATGCTCTCGGTGAGATGCTGCACGGGACGGATGACGTACATCCTTATAAAATAATAAAGCAGCAGCGCAAACAGCACGGCTGCAACGATCGAGACAAATGCTGGCATCATGGCCCTGCGTGAGCGTTCCTGGATGATCTCCGACTGATGATACATCTGTTCCTGGTTCAACATCAGCAGCGCATTCACCGCCTGCTTGGCACGGAAGAAGAGCAGGCGCGTCTCGCGGTCATAGGCCTCTTTCGCTTCTTCCGGTAACAACGTTCCTTCGATGATGGAGAGGACGGAGGTATGATAGCCATCATAGCTTTCGGTGATGTCTGAGATGTGGCGTGGTTCATCGGTCTCGGTGATGTTCTTCTCTGCATCACGCAATGCACTGCGGATGATGATATGGGATGCACGAATGGTTTGGGACCCCTCTTCACGATCACCGATGATCCAGAGCAGCAGTCCGCTCTCTTCCCTTTCCAGTGCGTCCATCATCCGCTTTGCTGCTTCGATGGAACTGAAATTGTTGTTGAGCACTCCTTTCACCGAGTCGCCCATGTTGCGGAACTCCATCATCGACATGACCGCTGCGGCCAGCAGCATCACCACGAGCAGTGAGAGACTCAGTACCAGTTTTATTTGAAGGGAGCGGATCATTGTTGTTTGTATGGGCTGTTGTCTGTTATCAGGGTGTAAAATTAGTTTTTTTTCACCGGTTGTCGAAAGGATCGCCTTTTTTTTTAACGAACACACCCCAAAAGGCTGGTAATGTGCTTTTGGGGTGTGCAACAGGAACTGAATCCTGTTTATAATTTCCAATTATCTTAGTTCAACAGCGAATGGAATTCCTGGTTGGTGAGATATTTCGCAAACTCCAGGTCCTTGAGCGCCTTGGTGGCCATGGTGCGGTCACGACCGATGGCGGTGCGCAGGTTGGATACCACCTCGTTGAAGTTGTTGGTCCTGGAGGCGATGATGGCCAGCAGGTAGGCGGTGGTGGCATCGGGTTGTTCAACCGCTTCGAGCGTCTGCTTGGCCTTGTTGTAGTCTCTTACAAGCAGATGTGCAAGACCGGCGTTGTTGGAGACGGAGTTGCCGTAGGCACCGACTGCCTGGTTGTAATTGCCCTGCAACAGGCTGTTTACGCCCATCGCTTCATCCAGACCGGAGGCTCCCGCGGAACGGCCCAACAGCTCGTTGGCTTCGTCGTGCTTGTTCTCCATGATGGCCAGCAACGCCTTGTTCATGTTCACCTCGGCTGCAGTGGGGTTCACCTGTGCCGCACGGTTGAATGCCTGTGCTGCTTTCGCGTAGTCACCCTGTTTGAAGAACATGGTGCCGATGTTGTTCCACCCCCGGTAGTCGTTCGAGAAGTTGGCGGTAACATATTGGTAGATGCGTTCCTTCACCTTCTCATCGTCGGTGAGCGAGGAGGCGTAGAGCAGCTCCTCTACCGTCAGCTCCTTGGGGGCGTTGTTCCAGGCGGCCATGATCTCTTCGTCGGACTTGCCCACGATCTCGATGTTGGCCACAATGCGGGAACGACGTAGCTGCGGCAGGATGGTGGTAGCCAATTCTTCAAACACATAGGAGATGTTCTTGATCTCACGCTCGCGGGTTTCCGAATCGGGGTACATCTCCAGTACACGGAGTATCAACTCCTTGTCTTGCAAATCGGAAGCCGATACCAACTGGCGGAAACCGTCCCAGTCTTCAGCCGTATAACGGGCAAAAACATCTGTTTCGATGTTGCGTTTTTTCAGTTCCTCTTCCAGATAGCCGGAGGTGTTCTTTTCACGCTGGGCTGCAAGTTGTTCGTTGAGGGAGAGGCCGCCATCAGGAGATGCATAGGCCGACACCTCTAAATTGATGTTCTGGCGCGGGTCGTTGAAAGCATCTTCCACACGACGTTTCCATTCGGTGAGGTCACGCTTGTTCAGCTCACTCTGACGCAGGTTGGCCTGCTGAATGACGAACATGATGCTGGCTTCCTGTGCCTCCTTGATGATGCGCTGAAAGCCGTCGGGAGCCACCGAGGGGGTGGTGGTGCGTACATCCGCAAGCGCTGAGGTGGCAATCACGCCATCCGCAACCTTGAGGTCGGGTAGGAGGGATTGTTTGTTCTTGATTTTGCCGTCGAAACGGAGGAAGAGCTCGGAAGCGATCATCTCGGGGGTGTAGGGGAACACGGTGCTCATGGTGAAGTTGCCACCACGGCTATTTGAGATGGTGGTACGGTTGCCGGAGATCTTCTCACCCTGGAAACTGTAAGGGGTACCTGCCAGTTCCTTATCCCCATATTTCAAGATGGGCGTGATGGTGACAATGCCGTTCTTGTGGAACCATTTTTCCGGGAAGGTTCCGTTGATGGTGACAGGCACCTGGTTGCCCACCGTCTCCAAGGGTGAGGGCGTTACGCTGAAATTGTTCTGAGAAAGAGGTTTTAGCTTGCTGCTGCAGGAAGTGCTGAGCAGTGCCACTCCGAAAGCGAGCAGCAGCGACAAATAGATTGATTTTTTTTTCATGTTTTGTGGATTAATTGATATGTTGTGTAACTCATTTCCCTGCATAGAATATTTTGCACACAAATTTAACTCTTTTATACCAATATAAAAAGTCACGACAACAATTTATGAATTTTTTTATTTTCTGCTTTTCTGACGATAAAATACATCGTTACGCAACAGTGAAGCCCAACTCCTGAAGTGTTCCCGAAACAAGTTGATGGGCATGGCGGACCGTGAAGGCACGATACTCCCTGCGCAGGGGGTACTCCGAACGGAAGCGGTAAAACGATTCGGGAGAGGCCTTTAGGGTGGTGGTCTCTTTTGCCGGATCGTAGGTATGCCATACAGCATGTGCCAGTTGTGACTCCACGGGGATATCTTTCAGATCGATGAGGGGCTGTTTCGGTGCTGGTATCGCTGCAAAGTGTGGCTCGGCCTCCAGATCAAAAAAACGGATCATGTTTTCGATGCTCATCTTCGTGGCGGTCCACTTGCCATCGGCGCTGTAGCCCGCAATGTGGGGCGTGGCAATATCTGCCAGTTGAAGTAACTCGCGACTGATATCGGGTTCGTTCTCCCAGCAGTCGATTACAGTTCCCCGCACCTTTCGCTCTTGCAGTGCTTTTGTAAGTGACCGGTTGCAGGTTATGCCTCCACGGGCCGCGTTCAGGATAAAAGACTTTTTCGGTAGATCCGCAAAGAAGTGATCATCTGCAAGGTGAAAGGTGGCATGTTGCCCTGATCGTGTCAGTGGCGTGTGAAAGGTGATGAAATCGGATTCACGGCGTATGGTGGCCAGGTCGGTGAACAATCCCTGTCCCTCCCGCTCTTCACGGGGAGGGTCGTTGAGCAGTATCCGCATCCCCAGTTTCTGACAGGCCGCGGCCACCTTGCTGCCCACGTTGCCCACGCCCACGATGCCAATGGTCATGCCCGGTAGATCAAACTGATGCTTCTCGGCCAGGTGCAACAACGAAGCGGTGATGTACTGTTCCACCGAGGCGGCATTGCATCCCGGTGCAGTGTGCCAGGCAACACCATGGGTGTCGCACCAGGCGGTGTCGATATGGTCATAGCCAATGGTAGCGGAGCAGATCAGCTTCACATTGCTCCCGGTTAGGATATCTTCCCCAAAATGAGTGACAGTACGCACAATCAACGCATCCTTGTCGTGGATAGCCTCACGGGTGAACCGGTTCCCCGGCAGGTACTCCACTTCAGCAACTTGCTCGGCAACCCCTCTCAGATAGGGGATGTGCGCATCAGCCAGGATCCTTAATCTTCTCATGACTCTGTTTGTTGAAGTTGTTGGTGCATCGCCTTGGCTGCCTTGCGTCCGTCGCCCATGGCCAGGATCACGGTGGCTCCGCCGCGTACGATGTCACCACCGGCATAAATCAACTCATCGGCGGTCTGCATGGTCTCCTGGTTTACCACGATGGTGCCCCAGCCGGTCACTTCCAGCCCTCTGAAGCTTTGTGGTATGAGCGGGTTGGGTGAGACCCCCACGCTGACGATCACCTCATCCACCTCCAGCCAGACGGTGGCACCCTCAATGGGAACCGGGCGGCAGCGTCCCGACTGGTCGGGAGCACCCAGCTCCATCCGCTGTAGCAGCATGCGCTGCACGCGTCCCCGCTCATCACCCTCATAGCGGAGCGGGTTGTGGAGGGTGTAGAAATCGATCCCCTCCTCCTTGGCATGCTTCACCTCCTCGATGCGGGCCGGCATCTCCTCCTCCGAACGGCGGTAGATGATCATCGCCTTCTCGGCACCCAGCCGGCGGGCGGTACGCACCGCATCCATGGCGGTGTTGCCGCCGCCGATCACGGCCACCTTCTTACCCATGTAAACAGGGGTGTCGCTCTCCGGGTCAGCTGCCTGCATCAGGTTGATACGGGTGAGGTACTCGTTGCACGACATGATGCCGATCAGGTTCTCTCCCGGTATGTTCATGAAGTTGGGCAACCCGGCACCGCTGCCCACGAAGATCGCCTTGTAGCCCTCCTCCCTGAGGTCTTCCTGTGAGATGGTCTTGCCGATGATGCAGTTGGTCTCGAACTTGACTCCCATCTTGCGGAGTCCCTCGATCTCGATGTCGACGATATCGTTGGGGAGGCGAAACTCGGGGATGCCGTAGCGGAGCACACCCCCCAGCTCATGCAGCGCTTCGAAGACGGTGACGTCGTAGCCGAACTTCACCATGTCGCCGGCAAAGGCCAGCCCCGCGGGACCGGAGCCCACCACGGCGATCTTGATGCCGTTGGCGGGTGCCGTGGCCGGCACGGAGAGCTCGCCGCTCATCCGCTCGTAGTCGGCTGCAAACCGTTCCAGGTGACCGATGGCCACCGGCTCTTTTTTCAGTTTCAGAGTATAGAAACACTGGCTCTCACACTGCCGCTCCTGTGGACAGACGCGTCCGCAGACTGCCGGCAGGGCACTGGTCTCCTTCAGTGTGCGGGCCGCCTCCAGAAACTCACCCCGCTCAATGTTCTTGATGAACTTCGGGATGTTGATCTCCACCGGACATCCGGTGATGCAGGTGGGATCCACACAGTCGAGGCAACGGTGTGACTCGCCGGTGGCCAGTTCCACGGTAAGCCCCAGGTTCACCTCATCGTAGGTGTGACTGCGCACCTCCGCATCCACTTCGGGCATCTTCACCCGCGGGATATTGGTGCGATCCTTGTTCTTCATCGATTTCCGCAACGCTTCACGCCACTCTTGCGCCCGTTCGGCCTGTAAATAATCGCTCATACTGCTTCTGTCTCACTCTCCTGACACTCTCTTGTTAAAGAATGACTTCGGATATATTTTGTAATGTGTTAATTATATGCTTTTAAACGCATCAGCATCTCGTCGAAATTGACCTGGTGCGCATCGAACTCGGGACCGTCGATGCAGACGAATCTGGTCTTGCCGCCCACCGTCACCCTGCAGGCGCCGCACATACCGGTACCGTCAACCATGATGGTGTTGAGCGAGGCAATGGTGGGAACCTCATACTTCCTTGTCAGCTCCGAGACGAACTTCATCATGATGGCCGGGCCGATGGTGACGCAGAGATCCACCTTCTCCCGCAGGATCACCTTCTCCACGCCTTGTGTGATCAACCCTTTCTCTCCATAGCTGCCGTCATCGGTCATGATGATCACCTCATCGGAATGGGCACGTACCTGATCCTCAAGGATGATCAGATCTTGCGAGCGGGCACCCAGCACGGAGATCACCCTGTTGCCTGCCTCCTTCATCGCTTCGATGATGGGGAGCATGGGTGCGACACCCACACCGCCACCGGCACAGACCACGGTACCGAACTTCTCGATATGGGTCGCCTTACCCAGCGGTCCAACCATGTCGGTGATGAAATCACCCACCTCCAGCTGGCACACTTTCTCTGACGACTTGCCCACACGCTGAATCACCAAAGTGATGGTTCCTTTTTGCGTGTCGGCAGAGGCGATGGTGTAGGGGACCCGTTCTCCTTTCTTGCCCACGCGTACGATGACGAAGTGTCCTGCACGTCTGCTTCGTGCAATGAGCGGTGCTTCCACCTCAAACTTCACCACCTTATCCGAGAAATACTCTTTCCCAACAATCTTGTTCATCCTGATTCGGTTTCTGATTTCAATGTGTAATTTGTGATACAAAAATACGATAAATTTGCGGGGTGGGGATGTGATTTCTGCATAAAATGACAGAAATGAAAGCAGAAGAACTCCTCGGCACGGGAGCAATAAAATAAATTATGCAGAGCACTTGTGGCTGTTAAACCTTTTGGGTATCTTTGCATCTAACAATCACCTGATCCTTTTAGGATTTGGGTTCTATCGGGGCTGTTTGGCTTTGACAGCGGGTAGAAGAGGTTTGTAAGCATGCAGTGCGTTGTTGGTTTGCACTTTAATCTCAATCGGCAAAGCTATAACTGGCAATAATAACAATTACGCTCTTGCTGCGTAACCGAAGTACAGTAGGTTCACGCTTCATTCTGCCACATGTGGCGGAACAAGACATCACCCGGAAGCTGTGGCTTCGAAGCATTCCGACAAGGTGGTGCAGGTAAATCGGAGATAGGAGAGGAGAAGCTTCGGCTCCTTTTCGAAATTAAGAAGATAAGGTTTGAGTTTGATGGCTTCAGTCGCGCTCATTCCCGACAAATAAAATGAAGCTAAGCATGTAGAAAGCAGATTGCTTCCTCGTTTGGACGAGGGTTCGACTCCCTCCAGCTCCACGAAATACAATGTTAATCATTGATTTGTGAAATTTACACACAGTTTTACGCACCAAAAAGCGTAGACTGTGTGTTTTTTTTGTTGGCACCCGGTGAGTATGGATTGCACCTATTTCAGAGCGTTAATATTCGTATCCAGCCATTCCAGCCGTTTTTCAACAAAATAAATCAGATACTCCACCTCTTTATCATACGAACCTCTGATTTTGCTTGTATTCCATTGTTTATCCGTGATACTCCAGCCAGCGCCAACTGGCTTGGGAGTGTAGTTCTTTTTCTGCGAATCATCCAATTGATTGGCATGTGCCTTGATATAATCCGGAATCCTGTCCAATTCAGGTTTCAACTTATTCCATCGACTTTTTACTTCACCTACAAATTGGGGATCCTGGAACAAACGATCAAACCAGGGTGATTGCGTTTTTATAAACCATCCATCCCATTCACTGGATGTGGCACCCTGTTCCCAGGTAATATAATCGGCATTTCCAAAAGCAAGGTCGAAGTCCCACACAAGCGGGAACTCTATTTTCCCCTTATTTCGTATTGCCATATAACAGCTGCCACGCAAATTGCCATCCACATTTTTCGCCAGTTCCTGCACGATATAATAGTTAATAAACGAGGGAACATCCATATATTTTCGATAACCTTCAACAGGATCAGTAAAATTTTCTGAATAAAGAACATCCTCTGCCGTATTAAAAAAGTCCCTTACATAATTGAACTGATTCGTTGTTGGCTCTTCCGGATCTTTAAACATGATGGGAAGCCCCTTCCTGTCTGTTTTAAATTTGTATGGTTCGTCGAAATGAAAATCAAGTTCCAGAAAATAACCACCGGTTAATGCATCTCCGGAGTTATCGTCTTCTGAAACCAACTCCATATTCAATCTTTCGTCTGTTACGCTTACATGTTCTGTCAGTGTGTATACGCCTCTGTATGTGCCATTCATATAGTAATCAACACTGATGGAATTTGGAGTCCATGACATCTCAGCAATCCTTGATATTTCGAAAGCGGTTAAATTACGCAACAGCGTCTTGTCATAATAATTTGCAAGAAGCGCCCAGTTTTTGTCGGTACTCATGCCCAGTAGCGAACTTTTCTTTCCTAGTTTTATTCTAAAAGGTTTTTTTGGAACACCATACCAGGTTGAATTGCCCCTGCCCTTCATTTCACCTACAGCATTGAAATCGGTAGTACTGGTATAATAGTTGTCAGCATCCAGGACTCTCAGAGTGATGTTCTTATATGTTTCCTTTTCATCATCACTGTGCTCCTGATGACCTTCTACATTCACGTATACTTGCGGCAGACGAAGCCGTTCATTCGTAATTGTAACCGTGTATTCCAGCGGTTCACTATTCATTCCAAAAACCTTGTATGTAACCGGTTGACTGAAATCGTTTGCAGTGACATTGCTAATTTGTTCTACATCATTTACTTCAACCTTGACACCAACAAATTGAAAGGAAACAACAAGATTTTTAAGTGAAACATGGTGTGGGACAACTAACTTGATTTCAATGCCATATTTTTCTCCCACAACAACTTCATCTAAACTCCCATTGAATTCAGGTTGCAACGTGAAAGAATCAATTTTAGGCTCCAGAACAATTTTCTCTGTGTCGTCACATGAGATTAATCCAGTAAACAGTATGAGAACAAGATAGAGTAAATTGCGCGATTGAATATAATCCATAATATGATGATTTATACATTCCATACAAAAA
Organism: Bacteroidota bacterium; assembly: GCA_023399295.1. Lineage (GTDB taxonomy): Bacteria > Bacteroidota > Bacteroidia > Bacteroidales > Dysgonomonadaceae > Proteiniphilum. The sequence continues at coordinate 73,505 of JAEWQF010000009.1, read as the reverse complement.
AACCGGCTTGAGACCGGTGTTTTTGTATGCACTCTCTGCTGTTTCCTTCTACGGTGCGCAGTGGCTTGTTTTGTAGTGTGACGGTTGCCGGCCAGATGCCTTATCTGCCGCGGCTTTTGGCACGGTTGCTCCTGAAATTGGTTACCTCATTCTGGATAAACTGACGTTCTGCCTGTTGTGCCCTGTACAGCTTTTCCGGCGAGAGCACCTTCTCAAATCTGGGTGCATATTCCTTGTCAAGTGCCGCCTCTTTCATCTTCAACTCCACATCCTCCTCCAGCATCTTTTTGTACTCTTCATCCGAGATGTTGCTGTTGTCCTTGATGCGTTGTACTTTTTCCCTTTGTATGCGGTGCAGCTCAAACTTCTTCTTCGTCAGCTCGTTTGTCAGCGGGAAATATCTGTCGGCTTCCGCCTTGCTGAGTCCTGCCTCTCTCTGAACAAACGCTTTTTTGCGCTGCTCATAATCCGCCATGTCCATCTTTCTCTCCTGTGCGACCAGGGTCGCCACATGAAGGGGAAGCAGGATGAGACATATCAGCAATAAAATATTTCTTTTCATAGCAATTGTATAAGTGAGTTGCATCATCAATTCAAATAAAACTGATCATACATGTAATCATAATAACCCTCTTCTGCCAACTGTTCCTCCAGGTAATGGTAGAACTCCTCTTCGGTCACCTGTACAGTGGACCAGTAACCTTCCTGGCTCTGAACCACCTGTTGACGGGATGCCACATTCCCATTGTCGGGTTGTCGGGTAAGATATTGGATGGTGAGATAGAGTCCGACAAACATCGCTGCCATGTAAACCCAGGGTTTCGCCTTTTCCCAAAGTGATACCGTACGTGGCGGTACGATCTTTTTCTCGGGAAGATGATTCATCATCTCTTCATTAAATCGGGCGAAATAGTTGTCTGGAACTGTAAAGGGATTTCGGTTGCGATCTATTTCTTCTAATTTGTTGAAATGAGATTTCATACGATTCTTCTATATTGGTGTTCATGCTCTTTTAAAGCATTCCCCTTTCGGGCTCTACTGTTGAATAGACACATAGCTCTGGAAAAGGTTTAATCCTCTTCTCCTAAAAACTTCTCGATTTTTTTTACTGCATGGTGATAGGATGCCTTCAGTGCTCCCACCGAAGTGCCGAGGATCTCCGACATCTCATCATATTTCATCTCATCGAAATATTTCATCTGAAATACGAGACGTTGTTTTTCCGGCAGGGTGAGTATCGCTTTTTGCAACAGCAGTGCTGCCTCATCACCGTCGAAATATTCGTCACCCTCCAACATATTGGCCAGATAAGAGTCATCGTCATCGATCGATAGGTTGTTCTGGTTTCGTTTCTTGTTCAGAAAAGTGATGCTCTCGTTGATTGCAATTCGATAGAGCCATGTGGTAAGCTTGGCGTCACCCCGGAAATTTTCCAGGTTGATCCATGCCTTCACGAAGACATCCTGGAGGATGTCGTTGGCATCGTCGTGTGAGAGCACCATCTTGCGTATCTGCCAGTAGAGTCGTTCGCTGAAGGTCGCGACCAGACTGGCAAACCCTTGTCTGACAGTCTGCGGATTCCGTATTGCGTTCAGTAAGGTTTCCTCGTTGTTCATCTCCATAGCGTAGACATTCGGGGCAAAGGTAAGGTTTTTTTTACTTTCCGCTCAGATCGCATCTCCATTTTCAAACCATCTGATGAAATTAGCTGCCACATCCTCGTTCTCCTGCCACCATTGCAGTGATTCGGGATAGTAGGAGACACTGATGTAGCGGCAATAGGTCTCGTAGTAGTCAGACTGTTCAATGTGGGTGAAGAAGGGGATGTAGTAAGTCCATAAGATGCCCTCCTTGGGTCCGATGCTCTCAGCTTCCAGGACTTTCATGATGGCACGGTTCACGGCCAGGAACAACTGAAACGAATTCGTTTGGGATTCACCCCCTTGTATGGTGTCAATGACATGCAGGGAGTCGATGGTTTGCGAAATGGCCTTGTATACGAGGCTCCGATCCAGGCCATCCTCGGGTGTGAGGGGTGGTCTCTCCTCGCTCTTTTTGACCTGCTCCGGTCTGTTTCGCATCATCTGTTGTTGAATGAAGGAACGTTGCAACGGTGCTTCACTCTTTTTCATCGACATTGTCTGAAGCAGCTCCTCAAAAGCATTCTTCGATCGCTCGCTGTCGGGCTCTAACAGGAGGAACATCTGGAAAGAAAGGATGCTCTGTACCCAGAGACCCTTGTCTTTCAGTAGATAGGCATTCAGCAGAAACGCACCGCTGTGACTCTTATTGAGGTCAATGGCTCTTTTGACATGGTTCATCGCTTTCTCACTATCCCCCTGCTTGAAATAGTTGAGTGCCAGGTTAAAGTGGAGCAGGTAGGCATCGCCATACTTTTCCAGACCTTCCTGGAGCAGGGCAATGGCTTCTGCTGCACGGTCTGTTTCCATCAGGGCCTCGCTCTTTACAGCATAGGCTCCCGGTACAAGATTGATCTCTTCCGATTCAATCACTTCGCTGCTGTACTTCTCGGCACCGGCGTAGTCTTCGAGCTCGAGCAGGGTGAGCGACATCTCATAAACTGCCAGCATCAAGCCGGGATCGATTGCCAATGCGTAACGGTATTTGGCCATTGCTTCTTCATATTCCCCCTGATCATGCAGTGCCACTCCTTCCGCAACAAGTTGCTGTGATGTGGCCTCTTGTCCATGCAGGAGGGCGGGTAGCGTGATGAAGCAGCATGCAAAGAGTATGATTGTCTTGTACATAGTGGATCGTCTGTTGTCTGTTTTCAGTTGTCAGCTAAGTTCAATTGGAGTGAACAAAACAGCTCCGGGAAATGAAAACAAGGTTTACTGCAGGTAAAAGTAAACAAAAAAAGGTGTTGGCAATGTGCTTGTGGCAAGATTTTGTCTTATTTGTAACACTAATAAACAAATGAGAATGGCAAATAGATTTTTTTTGCATTTCTCTGTCGCGAAGATTGTCGTACCTTTGCAGTTACAATGATTCCCAAATTAGACAACGATGCAATACAACCAGGTACTGTTCAGGTGTGATCCGTTTAGCGAACCGGTCACCGATATTCTCTCCGCACAACTGGCAGAGATAGGGTTCGAGTCTTTCGTGCGAGGCGAAAAGGCACTGGAAGCATACATACCGCTTTCACTATTCAGCCCTGAAAAGACTCAAGAGGTCCTTTCATCCTTCCCCTTGGAGGTTGTGATCGACTATTCAGTCAACACCATGGAAGAAAAAAACTGGAATGAAGAATGGGAGAAAAACTACTTCCAACCGATTGCCATCGATGACCTGTGTTGCATCCACAGCTCGTTTCATCATTTGGAGGGAGCCTATCGCTACCGCATCGTGATTGATCCGAAGATGTCGTTCGGCACCGGACATCATCAGACCACGCGACTGATAATAAAGGAGATACTCGCAATGGAGCTGAAGCAAAAAAGCGTGCTTGATATGGGGTGTGGCACCGGGGTGCTGGCTATCCTGGCCGCAATGAAGGGTGCCAGTCCGGTGACGGCCATCGACATTGAAGAGTGGGCATACAACAATACACTGGAGAATTGTGAGCTGAATGGCACCGCTTCCATTCTCGTCCAACATGGGGGAGCCGAGCTGCTGGGTGAAGAGACGTATGATGTGATTCTTGCCAACATCAACCGCAATATCCTTTTACAGGACCTGCCTCGCTACGAAGCAGCAATGGCGAAGGGCGGGATCATCGTGATGAGCGGATTCTACCTCGATGACCTGCCAGCTATCCGTTCCGGTGCGGAAGCACTGGGTCTCTCCTTTGATCATTTCAGGGAGATGGAACACTGGTGTGCCGCTTCTTTTGTAAAGAAGTGAAAAAAGATGTACCTTTGCGGCTTATTACACTATTAGGTTATTGTCACAATGGAATGGTTTGTTGAACTAATTAGCGGATCGGGAATCGCACACTCGATCCTGATCCTGGCAGTGGTGATTGCCATGGGGTTGCTGCTTGGTAAGGTCAAGCTCTTTGGCATCTCACTGGGTACCACCTGGATCCTCTTCTTCGGTATTTTTATCGGTCACATGGGACTTCACATTGAAACGGAGCTGCTTCATTTTCTGAAGGAGTTTGGACTGATCCTCTTTATCTTCTCCATCGGCATGCAGGTGGGACCCAGTTTCTTCTCCTCGTTCAAGCAGGGAGGCATCACCCTCAACCTGCTGGCATCAGGGGTGGTGCTGCTCGGGGTTGCCACCACCGTCGTGATTCATCTGATCACCGGTCTGCCCATTGCCACCATGGTTGGCATCCTGTCGGGGGCAGTGACAAACACACCCGGCCTGGGAGCAGCGCAACAAACATTCACAGATGCCACCGGCAGCATGGATCCTACAATCGCCACGGCCTATGCGGTGGCTTATCCTCTGGGTGTGGTGGGCATCATCCTTTCCATCGTGTTGTTCCGTTTCATCTTCCGCATCAATCTCACACAGGAGAACAGCCGACTCGACCAGGTGAGTGATTCGAAACAGACCGAAGCTCACATGTTCACCCTTCGCATCCAGAATCCCGCCATCATGGGAAAAGATATCAGGGAGGTCAAAAAGCTGATCGACAAGGAGTTTGTGATATCAAGGGTATTGCATGCACACAATGGCCAATTGGTCGTGCCTCAAACCGAGACAAAACTGAACGATGGAGACAAGATCCTGGTGGTCTCCAACCTGAAGAACATCGAGGTGATTGAGGCACTGCTCGGTCAGCGCATTAACATGAACAGGGAGGAGTGGGCAAAACTCGATTCACAGCTTGTCTCCCGCAGGATATCAATCACCCGGTCGGCAGTGAACGGACGCTCGATCGGCAACCTGCGGCTGCGAAACCTCTTCGGCGTCAACATCACCCGGGTGAATCGTGCCGGCGTAGACCTGATCGCCGACTCGCGGTTGCAGTTGCAGCTGGGCGATCGTGTCACCGTGGTGGGCTCGGAGGAATCGATAGCCAACGTGGAGCGCTTTTTGGGTAACTCGATGAAACGATTGCGTGAACCCAACCTGATCTCCATCTTCATCGGCATCGCGCTCGGTGTGCTGGTGGGAAGCATCCCTTTCATGATTCCCGGCATCCCGCAGCCGGTAAAATTGGGGCTGGCTGGCGGACCACTCATCATCGCCATCCTGATCAGCAAGTTCGGGCCTAAATACAAACTGGTAACCTATACAACCATGAGTGCCAACCTGATGTTGCGTGAGATCGGCATCTCCATCTTCCTCGCCTGTGTGGGACTCGGCGCAGGTGGTAATTTCGTGGAAACAGTGGTCAACGGTGGCTATGTCTGGATCGGCTATGGTGTGATCATCACCCTGTTGCCGCTGTTGCTCATCGGGGTCATTGGCCGTAAAGTGTGCAAGTTGAACTATTTCACACTGATGGGTCTGATAGCCGGGAGCATGACCGATCCTCCGGCACTGGCTTATGCCAATGGCAGCGCCGGGAATGATATTCCTGCGGTGAGCTATGCAACGGTCTACCCGCTCACCATGTTTCTGAGGGTTGTCACTGCCCAGTTGCTGATACTTATTTTTCTCTGAATGAGTCGTTCATCCTGAATAGGGGACATTGCGATCGGTCGCAATCGATTGCACACGAATATGCTCAAAAGATCACCTTCTGGGAGTCATTCACTTCTTTTTCATCGTAGATTTGTTGTCAAAGACTACAATGTAATTCGCAGATCATATCAAGGGATCTCTTCCCTGATATGAGCTGATCAAAAGGTACGGAATGGCACAAATAGCATTTCAACTCAACTACCATACCACCTGGGGGCAACAGGTCTGCCTCTGCGGATCGATACCTGAACTGGGAGCGTTTGACGAGGAGAAGGCGTTGCAGTTCAGCTCTGACGGCGACAAATGGTATGCTGCCGTGGAGATGAGGGAGAGCGACACCCTCGAATATTATTACCTGATCCGGCAGGGCAACAGTACCATCCGACGCGAGTGGGGTGCTCATCGTCGGCTGGTTGTTGTCAACGGCACGACAAGATACCACATCGAGGATCACTGGAACGACAAACCCTACCATGCTTACCTCTACTCATCGGTTTTTATTGACAGTATCTTCCATCACCAACAGGAGGCTCACCCTGTTCAATATGCTTCTCGGTCACACCTGCTCAACCTGATTTGCCCCTATGCCAATCGTGATCAACTGGTGGCTCTCTGTGGTGAGGCGGAGCTGCTGGGGAGCTGGGATCCGTCAAAAGCGATCTGCCTCTCCCCGGTGAACGACGGTGAATGGCAGCTCCTGCTTGATGCCAGCATGCTTCCAAAGAGGAGCGAATACAAATTCCTGATTGTTGATCGCCACACCGGCAATGCGGTGCATTGGGAAGAGGGCGCCAACAGGGTTCTGGATCTGACTTCTGCCACCCAGCCTGCCAGTGTGGCCGTGGAGATGTCATTGCAGTATCGCTACCCCGGTTTCACATTCAGGGGAACAGGAACAGCTATACCTCTCTTTTCACTGAGATCGGGACAAAGCTTTGGTATCGGCGACTTTGCCGATCTGCGGAAGATGATCGACTGGGCATCGCTCACGAAACAGCAACTGATTCAACTGCTGCCGGTGAACGACACCACCACCACAAGCACATGGAAAGACTCCTATCCCTATAGTGCCATCTCTATCTACGCCCTCCATCCAATCTATCTCGGGTGCAGTGAGTATCCGTTGAAGGATGTAACGAAACAGGCCCGATACCTCAATGAGGCGACAGCCCTCAATAACCTCGATGAAATTGATTACGAACAGGTGCTCAGGCTAAAGAGGGCATACATTCATGACCTCTTTCTGGAGAATGGCGAAGAGGTGCTCTCCTCAGAAGCATACAACACCTTTTACGATAAAAACAGGGAGTGGCTCTTTCCCTATGCCACGTATTGCATCCTGCGGGACCGTTTTGCCAGTGCCAATTTCAGGGAGTGGGACCACTTCGCGACCTACAACGAGCAGCAACTGAAAGAATGGCTGGATACCGATTCCCTGGCCGCAGGGGAAACACACTTCTGGTATTATCTGCAGTACCTGCTGCACCGTCAGTTTTCAGCGGTGAAAGCCTATGCACACGAAAGGGGGGTCACCCTGAAGGGCGACATCCCCATCGGGATCAATCGCAACAGCATCGATGCCTGGACCTCACCCGATCTCTTTAACATGGATACCCAGAGTGGTGCTCCCCCCGATGACTTCTCCTTCTTCGGACAGAACTGGGGATTCCCCACCTACAACTGGCATGCCATGCAAAAAGAGGGCTTCGCCTGGTGGATCAATCGTTTCCGCAAGATGGCCGACTACTTCGATGCCTACCGCATCGACCATATCCTCGGCTTCTTCCGAATCTGGGAGATTCCACTGGACGCCATGCAGGGACTTCTCGGTCATTTCAGTCCGGCATTGCCTTACTGGCCCGAAGAGATCAGCCGTGCCGGCATTCCCTTCGATGAGGCACGGATGGCAGAGCCGTTCATTCATGAACAGTTTCTACCCGATATCTTTGGTGAGTATGCCGAAGAGGTGAAAGAGCACTATCTGGAGGTGTCAGGCTGGCAGCGTTTCCGTTTGAAGGATTGTTGCGACACGCAGCACAAGATAAAACTTCTATTTGAGGGGCAGCAGGATGACAAATCAAACCGCTTGCGTGACGGCCTCTATGCACTCTGCACGGAGGTGCTTTTCGTGCGGGATCCGGTTGATCAGTATCGTTTTCACCCGCGCATCACCGCACAGTATACCTATTCATTCCGCTTCCTCGACGACAATGTGAAGGAGGCGTATAACCGTCTCTACAACGATTTCTTCTATCACCGCCACAACTACTTCTGGCGGGAACAGGCAATGCACAAACTGCCGGAGCTGATCTCTTCCACATCGATGCTGGTCTGTGGCGAGGATCTGGGCATGGTACCCGATTGTGTACCCTCCGTGATGCAGGAGTTGCAGATGCTCACTCTGGAGATCCAACGGATGCCCAAGGACCCCAGGGTGCTGTTCACTGACCTGCAGTGGCTGCCTTATCTCTCTGTCTGTACCACCTCCACACACGACATGTCTCCGATTCGTCAGTGGTGGTGTGAGAACAGGGAGTTGACACAACGATACTACAACGAAGTGCTGCACCACGAAGGTGCTGCTCCGGGTGAATGTACCCCTGTGATATGCCGCGACATCATCGCGTCACATCTCCGTTCATCGGCCATGTGGGTGATCCTGCCATGGCAGGACTGGATGTCACTGAATGCGAGACTGCGCAAACCTGATGCGGCTTCCGAACGGATCAACATTCCTGCAAACCCTGAGCATTACTGGCGCTACCGAATGCATCTCTCCCTGGATGACTTGTTGAAAGAAAAGGCTTTCAACAAGCTGGTTGCTGAAATGAGTCGTCGGGATTGAGTATCTAATCTGCTATTGAAAAAACCAAAAAAAAAGAGGCTGTTCACTAGAACAGTCTCTTTTTCATGTTGTATTGAACCGGGTGGGTTATGCCTTGCCGGCACTGCCCAACACCTTCTCTGTCTTGTGCATGTAGAGCTTCTTCAACTCCTCACGTGCGGGTCCCAGGTATTTACGCGGGTCAAACTCAGCAGGGCTGTTTGCAAATACCTCACGTACGGCAGCGGTCATGGCCAGACGACCATCGGAGTCGATGTTGATCTTGCAGACAGCCGACTTGGCTGCTTTGCGTAACTGCTCTTCGGGGATGCCGATTGTATCGCTCATCTTGCCACCATACTTGTTGATGGTCTCCACATATTGCATTGGCACCGAAGAGGAGCCGTGCAACACGATGGGGAAGCCGGGGATCCGTTTTTCGATCTCTTCGAGAATGTCGAAACGCAAGGGGGGTGGAACCAATACGCCTGCTTCATTGCGGGTGCACTGTTCGGGTGTGAACTTGAATGCCCCGTGGGAGGTGCCGATTGAGATGGCCAGTGAGTCCACACCGGTGCGCGACACAAAGTCAACCACCTCATCCGGTTCGGTGTAGGTGTGGTGCTCTGCCTGTACATCATCCTCGATGCCGGCAAGAATACCCAGCTCACCTTCAACGGTCACATCGTGCTGATGTGCATATTCAACCACCTTTTTGGTGAGCGCGATGTTCTCTTCGTAGGGAAGGTGTGAACCGTCGATCATAACCGAGGAGAAGCCGCTCTCGATGCAATCCTTGCAAAGCTCGAAGCTGTCACCATGGTCGAGGTGCAACACGATGGGAATCTCATATCCCAGTTCCTTGGCATACTGAACGGCACCCTGCGCCATGTAACGCAACAGCGTCTGGTTGGCATACTTGCGGGCACCACTCGATACCTGCAGGATCACCGGTGATTTGGTTGCTACGCAGGCTGAAATGATCGCCTGCAGCTGTTCCATGTTGTTGAAGTTGAAAGCAGGGATGGCATAACCTCCGTCAACTGCTTTCCTGAACAACTCTTTTGAGTTTACGAGACCCAATTCTTTATAACTTACCATGAGCTTATTGTTTTTAATTTAAACTAAATTCGTAATTAATATCACAAAAATACGATTAAATCCGATAGAAAAGAAATATTTCTACGAAAGAGTCTATAAAAATGATTATCGAAGTGCGAAAAAAACAAAATCTCATCGACTCACAATCACACACTTATTGGTTGCATTTCACATTTTTCTTTTTATTTTTGTATCGGATGAATCACCTTTTAGCCATTGTCCCGAAACGGGATAAAGACTTGGATGCCATTGATCACCTATCCCAATATTATTAGTAACAACTTTTTATCTTATCTATTATGACGATCGGAGTACCCAAAGAGATCAAAGTACAGGAAGGCAGGGTAGCCATGACTCCCGCCGGTGTGAAGGAGCTGACCCGCAGAGGACATACCGTCTATGTACAGAAACAGGCAGGCGTCAACAGCAACCTGCCGGATGAACGCTATCTGTTGGCTGGCGCCCAACTGGTGGATACAATTGAAGAGGTCTATGCCCTGTCTGACATGATTGTGAAAGTGAAAGAACCACTGGAGAGTGAGTATGGGTTGATCCGCAAAGGACAAGTTGTCTTTACCTATTTCCATTTTGCCTCCGATAAGAAACTGACTCAGGCTATGATCGACAACAGATCGATCTGTATCGCCTATGAGACGGTGATGGATCCTCATCGGACCTTGCCGTTGCTCACCCCCATGAGCGAGGTGGCTGGCAGGCTCTCGGTACAGCAGGGAGCAAAATACCTGGAGAAACCGCAAGGTGGCAAGGGGATTCTGTTGGGAGGCGTGCCCGGTGTGCAACCGGCCGAAGTGATGATCATTGGAGCCGGCGTAGTGGGATACAATGCCGCACTGATGGCAGCGGGCCTGGGTGCAAATGTTAAAATGCTGGACATCAACCTGAACCGTCTGCGTTACCTCTCCGAGGTGATGCCGGCAAATGTCAAAACACTCTACTCCACGGAAATGACAATCACAGACTCATTGAAAAGTGCGGATCTGGTGATTGGGGCAACACTCATCGTCGGGGCGAAAGCGCCTCACCTTGTCACCCGGGAGATGCTGGGCTGTATGACGCCCGGCACGGTGATGATTGATGTCTCGGTGGATCAGGGTGGTTGCTTCGAGACCTCCCGTCCTACCACCCACACTAACCCCATCTATGAAGTGGATGGCATCATCCATTATTGTGTGGCCAATATCCCCGGAGCAGTACCCATCACCTCGACACGGGCGTTGACCAATGCCACGCTGCCCTATGTGATCAGACTTGCAGAACATGGATGGGAAGAGGCTTGTCGTCGGTTTGAGGATCTCAGGCAGGGTCTCAATGTGCTCAATGGAGATGTAGTCTACCAAAGTGTGGCCGACTCACTCTCACTGCCTTATAAAATGCTCTCCTGGTAAAGCAGAAACAATCACCTGGCACACTTTCTCTCGTGGAGCTGTAGCCTTTGCTGAACCCATCAGGAAAAAGGGATCAATCGTGAAAGATTATCCCTTTTTCCTTTGTAGATAAGGAAAAAATAATTTTCTTTGTTTGCCTTATTTAGACTATTTTTATATAGCATCAGAATCACAGCATCATTATGGAACAATTCAACAAAGAGACTCAGATACAAATTGAACTGAGTGAAGAGGTTGCACAGGGTACCTATTCCAACCTGGCAATCATCTCACACTCCGCATCCGAATTTGTGATCGATTTCATCCGCATGGTGCCGGGCATGCAGAAAGCCAAGGTGAAATCCAGGATCATCCTGACCCCAGAACATGCGAAACGGTTGTTGCATGCACTGAACGAAAACATCGACAAGTTTGAACAACAAAACGGAGCCATTCGCATGCAGAGCGATCCCGGTTTCCTGCCACCGCTGGGAGGCATGGGACAAGCCTGACGGTCATTTTTCAGGATTCACTCTTTTACAACAATTATGGATAAAGAAAGCAATCGTACCACACATTACAACTGGTTCACCATGTTCTGGTCAGGTTTCACCAGCATGAGCCGCATGAGCAAAACACTCTGGATCGTGGCCATTGTAAAGCTGGTGGTCATGTTTTTCATTCTGAAACCCTTCTTTTTCCCCAATCTGCTGGAAACAAACTACGACAACGATGCCGACAAGGCGGAACATGTCCGCAGCGAGCTCCTCCAGAAGGCTCCCGCCAGCGATTCAATCCTACTCAATCAACAACAACAATTTAATAAATAAAAAAACATCTATGGATCTTTTAGCTGCATCTGCTGTAAATTGGTCGAGGGCGCAGTTTGCGTTGACGGCCAGCTATCACTGGCTGTTTGTCCCGCTCACCATCGGACTGGGACTGATTATGGCCATTATGGAGAGTCTCTACGTGAAGACTGGTGACGAGAAATGGAAAATTGCCACCAAGTTCTGGCAGAAGATCTTCGGGATCAACTTCGCCATCGGCATCGCCACCGGCATCATCCTCGAGTTCCAGTTCGGCACCAACTGGTCGAACTACAGCTGGTTCGTGGGTGACATTTTTGGTGCGCCACTGGCCATTGAGGGGATTTTCGCCTTCTTCATGGAAGCCACTTTCGTCTCCATCATGTTCTTCGGTTGGAATAGAGTGAGCAAAAAGATGCATCTCGCTTCCACCTGGCTGGTATTCATCGGCGCCTCGCTCTCTGCCTTCTGGATCCTTGTTGCCAATGCTTGGATGCAGTACCCCATCGGTATGGAATTCAACCCCGAGTCGGTCCGCAACGAGATGGTCGACTTCTGGGCTGTTGCCTTCTCACCCGTGGCCTACAACAAATTTCTGCATACCACCTTCTCCTGCTGGGCGGTTGGTGCAGCTTTCGTAGTAGCCATCTCCGGGTGGTACCTGCTCAAGAAAAGAGAAACCGATTTTGCCATCAAGAGCATGAAAATCGGCTCAATGGTCGGTCTGGCAGCTTTTCTGCTGCTGGCGGTGACCGGTGACGGATCTGCATACCATGTGGCACAGAAGCAGCCGATGAAGCTGGCAGCCATGGAGGGACTCTACGAGGGTACCGAAGGAGCCGGTCTGGTGGCTGTGGGGATGCTGAACCCCGCCCGGAAAAACTACAACGATGAGGTAGATCCCTACATCTTCAAGATAGAATTGCCAAAGCTGCTCTCACTGTTGGGTTATAGAGATATCAATGCGTTTGTACCCGGCATAGTGGACATCGTGGACGGCGGTTATACCCTGCCAGATGGCACCACCGCACTCTCCTTTCAGGAGCGTAGGGAACGGGGACTGAAAGCCATCCAGGCCCTGGCCGATTACCAGGTGGCAAAAAAGGAGGGACGCGATGCGGATGCTGCCAACCACGAAACAATTCTGCGTGAGAACTATGCCCATTTCGGATATGGATACCTTGAAACGGAAGAAGATCTGATCCCCAATGTGCCACTCACCTTCTACAGCTTCCACCTGATGGTGATGATCGGCATGTATTTTATCCTGTTCTTCATGGTGATGCTCTACATCCTCTACAAGAAAGATATGGTAAACAGTCGCTGGCTACAGTATGTGGCGCTCTGGAGCCTTCCCCTGGCATACCTTGCCTCCCAGCTGGGATGGGTGGTGGCCGAGGTGGGACGACAACCGTGGACCATTCAGGATATCCTGCCGGTGCAGGCTGCTGCCTCGGCCATCTCATCACAGAATGTGATCACCACCTTCATTCTCTTTGCGGTGCTCTTCACCGGCCTGCTCATCGCGGAAGTGACAATCATGGTGAAACAGATCAGAAAAGGACCCGACAGTACAGGACTGAAAGCCTGATTTAATGCTCATTGAACCGATTTAATAAAGCATATTATGATCACATATGAATTTCTACAACAATACTGGTGGTTCATCATGTCACTGCTGGGTGGCGTGTTGGTATTCCTGCTCTTTGTGCAGGGAGGTCAATCAATGTTGCACTCGCTCTCCCGAAAAGAGGATGAGAAGAAGCTGCTAGTAAATACCCTCGGCAGAAAATGGGAGTATACCTTCACCACGCTGGTCACCTTCGGCGGTGCATTCTTCGCCTCCTTCCCGCTGTTTTATTCCACCAGCTTCGGCGGTGCTTACTGGGCCTGGATGATCCTGCTGTTCTGCTTTGTACTGCAGGCTGTCTCCTATGAGTTCCAGTCGAAACCGGGTAACATCTTCGGTACGGCGGTCTATCGCAACTTTCTGTTCATCAATGGACTGGTTGGCACCTTCCTGCTGGGTGTGGTTGTCGCCACCTTCTTCACCGGATCGGAGTTCACTGTGGGCAAGGGCAACATAGCCGGTCTGGGTGTCGCAGGGCCGGTCATCAGCCAGTGGCAGAACCCGCTGCACGGACTGGAGCTGTTGGCTAACCTGCGCAACCTGTCACTCGGTTTTGCCGTCTTCTTCCTGGCACGTACCCTGGCCAGTCTCTTCTTCGTGAACCGTCTCAGCCATCCCGTATTGGAGACACGATCCCGCAAGTTCGTACTCTTCAACGGCCTTCCCTTCCTGCTCTTCTTCCTCATCTTCCTGATCTGGACACTCCTCTCCGAAGGGTATGCCGTGGATCCTGCCACCAAAGAGGTATCCCTCGAGAAGATGAAGTACCTGACTAATTTCATTGAGATGCCGCTGGTAATGGCACTCTTCCTCCTGGGTGTTGTCGCCGTCCTCTACGGGATCATACGAACCGTTTTCAGCCCAACCTTCAAAAAGGGGATATGGTTCTCCGGAGCGGGAACCATCGTCACGGTTACCATGTTGTTGCTGATCGCAGGCTACAACAATACCGCCTACTACCCCTCATCGGTCGATCTGCAGAGCTCGCTGACACTCCAGAACTCCTCATCCAGCGAATTCACCCTCTCAACAATGGCGGTGGTCTCGCTCTTCGTACCGGTGGTGGCCGCCTACATCTTCTATGCCTGGCGTGCGCTGGAACGCAAGAAGATGAGCCTGGATGATCTGCCCAATGATGGTCACGTCTATTAGGCTGTCTGCAGCCTGATATAGAAGGGTGGGTGCCTCTCCGTGCATCCCCCTTTTTTGTTTCAGATGTTTATTTTCGCATTCCGAAAGGAGCTGATGTCGATAATTAAGTGTAAATTTGTAACAGAATATAACAGCTTTCTTTTATGGAGAGAAGAATTTTATGGCTGCCACTCTGCTCTCTGCTGATTGCCGCATCCACCCTCATCACTTCGTGCGGCAATGGTGGTGACAGCTTGAACCGGGGTACCAACAACCTGACACTGGACACCATCCTCCTCGACTCGCGCCATCATCTTGATGGGGATACAGCCAATCCTTATTGTGACATCCGTTTGCAGTTTGTCTTTCCCGGGAGCAGTGGCGACACAGACCTGGATACCCTGCAGCACTATTTCGTGACGGCGCTCTTCGGGCCGGCATATGAGGGGTTGACACCGTCGGGTGCCGTTGAGGCCTATGTGAGAAACTATGTGGACAACTACACCCGCGATGCATCCATCTACCGCAGTACAGCTGACAGAATCATTGTGCAGGAATCCCCGATGGTGGACGACATCCACGAACAGGAATTTAGGGATCAATCGCCTACCAACAGTTTTTATTCCTATTATGAAAACATCTCGGATACAATCCTCTACAACCACCATGGCATCATCTCCTTTCAGGTGAGACAATCGAACAACAAAGGTGGAGCAACCTCCTACCAGCTCTATCGCAACCATGTCTTCAACCTGAAGCGGGGTGTTCCCGTTACCGAGAGCGACCTCTTCAACGCAGGTTACGACACCGCACTCCGACAGATTCTCATCACTTCGATCCTGGAACAGAACGGGGTCAAGAGCATTGAAGAACTGGAGGAGCTGGGTTTCTTCGGCATCCGTGAGATAGTGCCAAACAGCAACTTCCTGCTCAACGACGAAGGCATTCTCTATACCTTTAACAAGGGTGAGTATTCGGCTTATCAACTGGATGCACCCGAGGTGATGATCCCCTACGCATCTGTCCGCTCCCTATTAAGAGAGAACAGTGTTGCATCTAAACTGGCCGACCTGAAGTGAAAGAAATAAGCAATATTTTCCCGGCACTGTCCGAGGTACAGACAAGACAGTTCGAGGCACTCTACAACCTCTACCAGGAGTGGAACAGCAAAATCAATGTCATCTCCCGCAAGGATATCGACAACCTGTACCTGCACCACGTGCTTCACTCGTTGGCGATAGCCAGGTACATCAGGTTCGCTCCCGGCACTACGATCATGGATGTGGGTACCGGTGGCGGATTCCCGGGCATACCCCTGGCAATCTTTTTCCCTGAGTCACGCTTCCTGCTGCTCGACAGCATCGGCAAGAAGATACGGGTTGTGCGGGAGGTGTCCGACGCCATCGGACTCACCAATGTGGAGGCAATGCACGCACGTGCCGAAGAGGAGAAACGACAATTTCATTTCGTGGTGAGCCGTGCCGTAATGCCCCTGCCGGAGCTGATTCGCATCATCCGTAAAAACATTGCCAGGGAGCAGATCAACGCACTGCCCAATGGCATCATCTGCCTGAAGGGAGGTGATCTGACCGCCGAACTGCACCCTTACCGTCAAGTGGCCGAAGTGGTATCACTCACCAGCTACTTTTCCGATCCCTTCTTCCAGACAAAGAAACTGGTTTATATGCCCTTGGGCTGAACATTGTAACAGTATAGTGTACGATTTGTATGAAAATCAAAACATTTGAATTCAACCCGCTGGGAGTCAATACCTATGTGCTTTCCGATGAAACCGGTGAATGTGTTGTAATCGATGCGGCATGTTATTTTGCCGATGAGCAGGAGCTCTTACTCAACTACCTTCTCGATCATGACTTCGTGGTGAGGCACCTGATCAATACCCACCTTCACTTCGACCACCTCTTCGGGGTCAACCTGCTTGCAGACCGGTTTGATCTCCCACTGCTCTTTCATCCCGATGATGAATTCTTGTTGGAGGGGATCCCCGCACAGATGCAACTGTTCGGCTTCCCATCGGTACATGACAATTATCGGCCCAAGAAAAGCAACTACCTGCGGGAGGGCGATTTGATCACCTTCGGAAACCACTCGCTGCGGGCAATCCATGTGCCGGGACATTCTCCCGGCAGCATTGCATTCTATGAGGAGCATGCTGCGGTGGTGATGAGTGGTGATGCCCTCTTCCATTCCGGCATCGGACGTACCGATCTGCCTCGCGGCAGTTATGACATACTCACCGGAAGCATCCGCAACAAACTCTATGCACTGCCTGAGGAGACACGGGTTTATCCCGGTCACGGTCCCTCCACCACCATCGGCAATGAGAAACGGTACAACCCGTTCGTCAACATGAATCAGAATGACCCAACCCAATAACAACAGATACTGTAACAATGGAACACTTCAAATACCGCCATATCGGCATCAGTGAAGCAGACAAGCAATCGATGCTGGAGCGTATCGGCCTCTCCAGCATGGAGGAGCTGATCAACCAGACAATCCCCGCTGATATTCGGCTCGCTGCTCCCCTCTCACTGCCCGCAGCACTCACCGAACAGGAGTATGCCGGTGAGATCGCACATCTTGCCGCCCGCAACAGGGTGTATGCCTCCTACATCGGAATGGGATGGTACGACACCATCACGCCCGCACCCATCTACCGCAATGTATTCGAGAACCCGGTGTGGTACACCTCTTACACCCCCTACCAGGCGGAGATCTCACAAGGACGACTGGAGGCACTCCTCAATTTCCAGACCATGGTGAGCGAGCTCACCGCATTGCCGCTATCAAACAGCTCACTGCTCGACGAAGCCACCGCCGCAGCCGAGGCAGCGACAATGATGTATGGGTTGCGCAGCCGTGAACAGGTGAAACAGCAGGTGGAGACACTCTTCCTGGATCAACACCTCTTCCCGCAGACGCTCGCCGTGCTCCAAACACGCATGCGTCATACCGGTATCGAGGTCATCACCGGCGATTACAAGAGTTTTTCATTTGAGAAACAATGCTTTGGTGCCATCCTGCAGTATCCCAACAGCGAAGGCAGTGTGGAGGAGTACCGTGCATTCACCGAAAAGGCACATGCTGCCGACTGTAAGGTGGCCGTGGCGACCGATCTGATGGCGTTGGTACTGCTCACCCCTCCGGGTGAGTGGGGTGCCGACATCGCCTTCGGCAGCAGCCAGCGTTTTGGCATCCCGATGTTCTTCGGTGGCCCCTCAGCGGCTTTCTTCGCCACACGCGACGAGTACAAGCGTTCCATACCGGGTCGTATCATCGGCATCTCGAAAGATGCCCACGGCAGAGAGGCACTGCGTATGGCCCTGCAGACGAGAGAACAACACATCAAACGGGAGAAGGCCACTTCCAACATCTGTACCGCTCAGGCACTGCTGGCAACCATGGCATCCTTTTATGCAGTCTATCATGGTGCAGAGGGTCTCAGACGGATTGCCCGACGCATCCATTCGCTCACCGCTCATGTCAACGATGAGTTGCAGGCAATGGGTTACAAACAGCAAAACGGGAGCTTCTTCGATACCCTCACCATTCATCTGCCGGAAGGAATTACGGAAGAGGATATCCGCAACCATGCCGATATGCGGGAAATCAACCTGCGCTATTATGGTGACGGCAGGATTGGTCTCAGCCTCGATGAGACCACCAACGACTACCGCGTACATGAGCTGCTCGCACTTTTTGCCATGGCTGCCGGTAGTTCGAAGGTATTCATGATTGACGACCTGCCCGAGAAGATCATCCTGCGGGAGGAGCAGCTCAGAAAAAGCGACTTTCTCACCCATCCGACCTTTCAACAGTATCATACCGAGACAGAACTGATGCGTTACATCAAGCGGTTGGAACGGAAAGATATCTCACTGGCTCACTCCATGATCTCACTCGGTTCCTGTACCATGAAGCTGAATGCTGCTTCTGAGCTGTTGCCACTGGGGCTGCCCGGATTTCAGCGCATCCACCCTTTTGCGCCTGGTGAGCAGGTGGAAGGTTACAAAGAGATGATCGCGGAGCTGGAGGAGATGCTGGCTGAGATCACCGGACTGGCGGCTACCAGCCTGCAACCCAACTCAGGTGCTGCGGGTGAATATGCCGGTCTGATCACCATTGCCGCCTATCAGGAGAGCATCGGGCAGGGTACACGCAAGGTGGTACTCATTCCGGCATCGGCACACGGCACCAATCCCGCCAGCGCCGTACAGGCGGGCTTCACACCGGTGACGGTGGCCAGTGATGCACGGGGTAACGTAGACATGGATGACCTGCGCAGCAAGGTGGAGCAACACAGTGGGGAGCTGGCAGCATTGATGATCACCTATCCCTCCACACATGGCATCTTTGAAACGGAGATTCGCGAGATGTGCCGACTGATCCATTCAGCCGGTGGGCAGGTTTACATGGATGGCGCCAACATGAATGCACAGGTGGGATTGACAAACCCGGGTACGATTGGTGCCGATGTATGTCACCTGAACCTGCACAAGACCTTTGCCATTCCTCATGGCGGTGGCGGCCCCGGTGTGGGACCCATCTGCGTGGCGGAGCACCTGGTCCCTTTCCTGCCGGGTCATCCGGTAGCACTTGACACTGAGTTGAACTGTGTGGCGGCAGCCCCCTATGGCAGCGCCGGCGTGCTGCCCATTACCTACGGTTATATCCGCATGATGGGTGCCGACGGACTCAGGGAAGCGACCGAGGTCGCGATACTCAATGCCAACTACCTGGCTGAGAAGCTGAGCAACGCATATGGAATTCTCTATAGAGGAGAAAAAGGCAGGGTGGGGCATGAGTTGATCCTGGATTGCCGCGGCTTGAAAGATGTTTCGGGGATCACCGAGAGCGACATCGCCAAGCGACTGATCGATTATGGGTATCATGCACCCACACTCTCTTTCCCGGTACACGGCACGCTGATGGTAGAACCCACCGAGAGCGAGAGCCTGGCAGAACTGGATCGTTTTGTGGCGGTCATGGAGCAGATCCACGAAGAGATCATTGAGGTCTCGCGAGGGCTCTATGCACAAGACGATAACGTGCTGGTGAATGCTCCTCATCCTGAATATGAGGCGGTTGCCGATGAGTGGCGACATGCCTATTCCCGCAGTAAGGCACTTTATCCTCTGCCATTCGTGGCTGAGAATAAATTCTGGGTCAATGTGGCACGGGTCGACAATGCCTATGGCGACCGCAACCTGGTCTCCTGCCTCTGTGAGCTCTAAACAGATGTGGATAGTTTGAATAGAGTGGGGGGCACCGATGAAGTGCCCCCCACTTTCATTTCCCGGCTTCTTTCACTCAGTACAATTGCGGGATCTCACCCTGCTCAAAGAGGACCAAGGGTGAGTCGGAGACATCCTTTTTGAAGCTGTTGGTGATTGTATTGTTCACCTCGGTCAATATCACCTTCACCCTATTCGCCATCACATCAGGGTAAGCACCCGCGAAATGAGCCATCACCGGATGGTCATCCCCCACGCTGCTGTCAACCAGGAAGGCGTCGATACGGTCCATCACACGCATCATCTGACTGTAAGCGTAGGTGACCTTCTCCACCTTAAAGTCATCTCCACCCAGGATGGCTGCCAGTCGTTGCCTGTTGCTTTCAGTGTCACCGGTGACAGCAATCACGAAGGTGCCGCTGTTGTCGATGAATGAACCACCGTAATAGTCGGGGTAGAGATCGGGATCCGATTCGCGTTCCATCCAGTCGGCACCGAAATGACTCATCAGCTTCTCATTGTATAGCAGTGCCTGCTTCTCCCGCTCCGCCGGTGAGACAACACCCATCCCGCTACTCTCCGGAACATCGGATGGGGATGTGGCACGCTCATTCTTCTGCTGACTGCAGGCTGTAAGGAACAGCATCAGTGCTGTTGCCGGGATCATCAATCGTAACTCTGTTTTCATGTTGCGGTCAATTGTTGTGTCAAAATGTACCCATAAAAAATAATAACAGTTGACACACAATTTTGTTTCTGGCAATCCGGAATGGCATCCTTGTTGTTTCAACACTGCACTCTTTTGTTTATCTTTGCAACAGCTATTCATTCATATCCGTTTGTTCCATGCTTAGAAATTATATCCTCCCCGCTGCAATGACCTGCCTGTTAGCGTTGCTCTTTTTCTCTTGTGGAAAAGAAGATGTCAGTGAGAATGCCGTCCGTCTGCGGATCAAGTTGACCGATGCGGCTGCACCGTTGCTGAAGGAGATCTATCTCCATATTGAGTCAATAGAGGTGCAAGCAACCGACAGCACCGGCAATGCGGGCGACTGGGTATCACTCTCTTATTCCGGTGGTGAGTACGACCTGCTCAAACTGATGAACGGAAGAACGTTGCAACTTGTCGACCAGTACTTCCCCGCTGGTGGCAAGATCGAAAAGATACGCCTGACACTGGGTAACAACAACAGGATGATGACTGTCACCGACAAGTCCATCCCGCTAGAAAAATCACCCAATGTGACTGAGTACCTGGTCATCCACGATGTGGATGCAACACTCACGGCCCACTTCATCGTCAGCATCGTGATCGATGTGAATGCGGCTCTCTCGGTATATGAAGTAAATGGCAACTGGTACCTCGATCCCCGTGCGAGAGCTTACCCCGAGACCTACGGAGGATCCCTGAAAGGGTATGTCACCCCCCTTGAGGCAGCACCGGTGGTGCTGATCACCCGTGATGGTGATTCACTCTTCTCACTACCCGAGGGAGTGGAGGGTATGTTTTTTTTCTCGGGGTTGCATGAGGGTCCCTGGAAGGTACACCTGTTCGCCGATCCGGAGTCAGGTTATCGTGATACCATCTTCATGTCCGATACCATTGTACAGGGCAGTCTCCTCGAAATCACACCCAAACCCATTAGCCTGCAACTGCAATAGCCTGTTGCAACCATCCCCGCTGAGGGTGTCGTGGTTGACCTTGGTGCGATTCAGCTACCGTTGAATTAAAGCTGCGGCAGCAGGCAAAGTGATGGATAAAACGTGAAAAGTGATGGGCTCAATAAAGGCTCCATTTCATTTTAATTAATTTTCACACCGGCAATCGTGCAACGATACGCTTCTTTATTATCTTTGCATCACATTGATTGCGCTTGAGAAACGATCAAAACTATCTAACAATATCACACAGATGAAAAAATTCCATTTTGCATTGATTTTAGCTGCCCTGTTGGTTGTGGGAACCTCATGTAAACCAAAACAGAGCGCTTACAAACAGGTATATGAAGCAGCCAAGGAGCGGGAAATGCAGCAAACAGCCGCGCAACCCACCACCGTGATCAAGGATGCCAGTCCGCTGCCTCCTGTTGAAGTATCGGTACGCAAGGAGAAGGTGGAACCAGTCTATCCTACCGACGCTTCAGGATTGAAGAAGTACAGTGTCGTGATTGCCTCCCTCGGTGTGAAGCTAAACGCTGAGTCACTGAAGTCACGCATGGAGAATGAAGATCACAAGGTGATCCTGGCAGAGAACGAACAGGGGATGTACCGTGTCATCATCGCCAGCTATGACGACAAGGTGTCAGCAGCCGCCAAGCGTGAGGAGATATACAACCAATACTCCACAAAAGGCAATACCGACTACCTCCGGAAAACCTATGGCGTGCCGTTTAACGATCTCTGGATCCTTGAACGACAGTTTTAACTGCTGAACGGTTGAAAACAAACCGGTGGCTCATGCCATGAACCACCGATGCCTCTCTTTCTGCGTGAGGTGAAAAATTAGGATTAGCCGCCCGTTGTCTGCAATGTGGCGGCTTTTTTTGAACGCGTTGAACATGAAGATACATTTCCTGGGTACAGGTACTTCTACAGGCGTCCCCCAGATTGGCTGCGGTTGTTCTGTCTGCCGATCGGCAGATGCACGGGACCGGCGATTGCGCTGCTCCGTGGCCATTGAGACCAGTGACCAGCTGTTGTTGATCGACTGTACCCCCGACTTCCGACAGCAGGCACTCACAATCCCCTTCCGTAAAATCGACGGGATGCTCTTCACCCACGAGCATTATGACCATACCGGCGGCATTGACGACCTGCGTCCCTATTCATCGTTCGGCACGGTAGATCTTTATATGGAAGAGCGTTTGGAACATGCGGTGAAAAGCAGACTTCCCTATTGCTTTGCAGAGAAACGATACGGAGGCATACCCGATATCCGCATTCAGCGTATCGATTCGCAACATCCGTTCCAGATAGGAGGGGAGACGATCATCCCGATCAGGCTCCTCCACTACAAACTGCCGATCCTGGGATTCCGCATTGGTAACTTTGCCTACCTGACGGATGTGAAGACCATTCCCGAGATGGAAATTGAGAAATTGCGCGGCCTGGAAATACTGGTGATAAGTGCCCTCCGTAAAACGGAACACCTCTCACACCTCTCTCTCTCCGAGTCGTTGCAGATCATTGACAAAATAAGGCCTGAAAGCGCCTATCTCACTCATCTCAGTCACGAGATGGGCCTTCATGCCGATGTGATGGCCATTCTTCCCGCAGGTGTCTATCCGGCATACGATGGGCTGCAGCTCTCTCTGTGAAATGGATCTTTTCGTTTTTTTAACCAAAAGGAATGCAGCATTTGGGTGCCACGCCCGTCTTTTCATTGTGGCCGTTCCCATATTGTTGGGGAGGAGAGGTTGCCGGAACGCAAAAAAAAGCATGTGCCATTAAACTATCCGCAATTGATTGTGTCAGATAGGAGAGATAAAATGAATACCAACATATAATTAATGGGGAGAAACTATGAAAACGAATAAATTTTTACTGGCCGTGTTGATGACAGCCATCCCTTTCTTCGGTTTCGCCCAGGAATGGGACGATATTTATGCCGATCCTAATCAGAAGGAAACGGTAAAAACAGGATTGAAACAGCAGGAACCACAGAAGAAAAAGGTTGTCATCGTGCAGGGTGACCTCTCCTCAATGGAGGTACAGGCCAATGGCAGGGATGTGGATGAATACAACCGCAGGGGAACCAGTGCTGATGTGGCCGATGAGGTGGTCTATGAAGATGATTCACTCAATTACGAAGAGTACCAATATACCGACCGCATCGTGCGTTTTCATGATCCCGAGTCGAGCATCAAGATCACTGGTGCCGATGAGGTGATTGTCTACGTGGATGACGACCTTTATGACAACTACAACAACCGTGGCTGGGATACGAATTTCTATTACGGCATGGGCTGGGGAATGGGTTACTATCCCTGGTATGATACCTGGTACGATCCCTGGTACAACCCCTGGCACTACAGCCCCTGGTATTACAGTCGCTACTACAATCCCTGGTACGGTTTCGGACCCTATAACGGCTGGAACCGCTGGTACACCCCCTGGTATTACGGTGGATTGTATGATCCCTGGTATTATGGATACGGGGGCTACTACGGTGGCTATTATGGAGGTTACTATGGAGGCGGTTACTCACACGGTTTCTACGATGGATATTACAGCAGCCTGACACACAACCGTTCCGGCAGAAGCAGCGGTGTATACCGACGCAGCTCAGCCAACAGGAACAACGCACTCACTGCCGGTCTCTCAGGCAGATCGTCAGCCGCTACCCGTACAACCCTCACTGGCAGAAACACAACAACCGGTACACGCACTGCCCTTTCCGGCAGAAGCAGCACGTCGGCTAGCCGTAGCGTTGCCAATGCGCCCAGAACACGGATCATCGACAACAGCGGCAGGGTACTCGACTCCAGAACAGGCCGGGTGATCGATCGGAGTGGCACCACCCGCAACAGATCGGTATACGGGAATACACCCAACAACCGCACTGAGAACTATTCCACCAGCAGAAGCGGCAGCACCAACAGAATCAATCAAAGCAGCTCTGCACCCTCCGGGAGAAGTGGCACAACGTATCAACGTTCCACCACGACCAACCAGAACAGGAGTTACAGCAGCCCTTCACGTACCTCGCAGTCGAACCGTTCCTCTACCTACAGTACGCCATCAAGGAGCAACAGCTCCACGAGCAACTCGAGCTACTCGACACCCAGTCGCAGCTCCTCTTCGAGCTCCAGCTCCGGATCGTCAAGCCGCAGCTCCTCTTCGAGCTCCGGGTCATCCGGTCGCAGCTCCGGAGGAAGCCGCAGGTAGGAGAGATTGAAAACAGATGCCATCGGTTGGAAACAAACACAATGTCAACAAAGTATGAATAAAATCACATATCTTATAAGCAGTTTGCTGCTACTCGCCTCCTCCCTCTTTGCGCAAGGGGAGGTGGAGGCAGTACGCTTCTCCCGTAACGGACTCTATGGTACTGCACGTGCCATGTCGATGGGTGGAGCCTTCGGAGCCCTGGGTGGCGATCAGAGCGCCCTGGCTATCAACCCAGCCGGCATCGGTGTCTACCGCAGCTCCGAGGTGGTGGGCACGTTCAACCTGTCACGAAACCAGTCGGTCGTGGGCGATCAAACAGCCAACAAAAGCCGGTTCGACATGGACAACCTCGGCTTTGTCGGTTATTTCCCGCTGCGCAACGACGCGATGCCACTTGTCAACTTCGGCTTCTCCTTCAACAAGTTGCAGTCGTTCGACAGGAATGTCGCAGCAATCGGAACTGCCAGAGGCACGCTGCTCGATTACATCTCCAAGACCAGTGCCGGGATCGATCCGGTTTACCTGGAGATGGGAGACAATCTGCCCGATCCATTCATGGACATGCCCTGGTTGACGGTGCTTGGCTACAACTCCTGGGTGATTGACCCGGTGGATGGCCAGGGAACGCAATATCGACCAGTCACCTCAGAAACCAATCCTGTCAACGAGATTCAACTTCGGGAGAGGGGTTATATCGACAACTACGACTTCACGGTGGGTACTACCCTGGGTGAGGTGCTCAATCTGGGTTTTGCACTCTCCATCAAGGATATCAGCTACAGCCTTGTTTCCGATTACATGGAGGTTTACAACAACGGTGATTACATTCTCACCAACTGGCTTACTACCAGCGGTGCAGGTGTCAGTGCCAAGATAGGAGCCATTTACCGCCCGGTGAACGAGTTACGCCTCGGCTTGTCCTATCATACCCCTACCTGGTACGCACTGACTGAAACCTATGAGGCACAGATCGACGATGACATGGGCGCGTATGTGACTGATCCGAACTATGTGCGGGATATCACCAACTCCAAGTCATTCCTCAACGATTACGACCTGCAAACGCCGGGCAAGCTGGTGGCCAGCATCGCCACAGTGCTGGGAGGACGCTTCATTGCCAGTTTCGACTACGAGATGACCGATTATTCAAAAATGAAACTGGCTGTGCCATCGGGTGCTTATGACGGTGAGAGTGACGCCTACGACCAGGACAATGCATACATCGAGATGGACTTCAAGCCGGCATCAACCATCCGTGCGGGGATCGAGTATCGCTTTACCCAGCAGTTTTCAGGCCGTTTGGGTTACGCCTGGATGCAGAATCCCTACAACAGTGATCTGGTCGAGTTCGGTGATGCAGCCGTTGCGGGATCGAACACCATCTACCGGATGGAAGGTGACACCAGCTACCTGACCGGGGGGCTTGGTTATCGCTTCAACCGGAACTTCTTTCTGGATATGGCAGTGGTATACAGCAGTCAGAGCGACGATCTCTATCCCTTCCCCAACTATTACGAGGGAGCAACACGCGCTATCGATGCCTCACCTTTCAAGATGAAGAACAACGCTGTGAAGGGACTGGTCACGTTGGGATACAAGTTCTGAACATTGTGACAAAGATATTGCAGAAGCCGGGAGTTGATCTTCCGGCTTTCTTTTTTTCAGTATGTCATAAATATCGTACCTTTGCATCCCAATACCAACATTCAAATATGCCACTATGGAACAGCAAAAAGGCTATCTGTCGGCCGGCGACAAAAGAAAAGTAACCACGCACCGCCTGCTCGAAATGAAACAGCGGGGAGAGAAAATATCGATGCTTACCGCTTATGACTTTTCAATGGCGACAGTGATCGATCAGGCTGGGATGGATGTGATCCTGGTGGGTGACTCGGCATCGAACGTGATGGTGGGAAACACCACCACGCTGCCCATGACGGTGGAACAGATGATCTACCACGGCAAGGCGGTGATGAACGGTGTGAAAAGAGCCATGGTGGTGATCGACATGCCCTTTGGCAGCTACCAGGGTAACCCGCGTGAGGCGGTGGCCAACGCGGTACGCATCATGAAGGAGACCGGAGCCGACTGCCTGAAACTGGAAGGGGGAAAGGAGATCATGGAGTCGGTGAAACTGATTCTGAGTGCCGGCATCCCCATCATGGGTCACCTGGGTCTGATGCCCCAGTCGATCAACAAATATGGCACCTACGCCGTGCGTGCCGAAGAGGAAGCGGAAGCATCGCGCCTTGTAGACGACGCGCACCTCTTGCAGGAGGCTGGCTGTTGCTCCCTGGTGCTGGAGAAGATACCGTCACAACTGGCAAAAAGAGTCGCCGACGAACTGACAATACCGGTGATCGGCATCGGGGCCGGAGCGCATGTGGATGGCCAGGTGCTGGTGATGCACGACATGCTGGGGCTGAACAAGGGCTTCTCACCCCGTTTTCTGCGCCGCTACGCCAATTTGTTCGATGCGATAACCCATGCTGTCCAACAGTATGTCAATGATGTGAAAACGGCTGATTTTCCCTCTGAGGATGAATCTTACTAGGTTAGTAGGTTAGTAGGTTGGTAGGTTAGTAGGTTGGTAAGTTCGTAGTTCAAGGTTCATAGTTCGTAGTTCATAGTTCAAGGTTCAATGGTTACAGCTCGCCGTACAACGGTATATCGGTCAGAAACTGGTATTCTAGCGTGCTGAAATCAATCCGGTAGCAGTAATGGTTGATGCCGTTTGAGACCACGATGTAAGGCACCCGTAAGACACTGTTGTAACGCGCTACCTGGTCGAACACCTGCTGTGTGATGACAACCCGCGGCTCCTTGTACTCCAGGATCATCAGCGGTTCGAGCTGCTTGTCGTAAACCACCGTATCACACCGCCGCGACAACGAATGAAGCCGGATGGCGGTTTCGTTGGCGATGCGTGATGCCGGATAACCTTTCTCCTGTACCAGGTAATGTACAAAATGCTGTCGAACCCATTCCTCCGGTGTCAGCGCCACATACTTCCTGCGAAGGGGATCAAATATCTCCTGCATATCACCCTTTTTTCGGATTTTTGCTTCATAGGATGGCAAATTTAACGGGTACATATCGTATCTTTGTTTGGAGAACAGGGTTCACATGAACAAAAATAGCGCTTTTTTATGAGAACGAAACAAGAAATCGTGGAGAACTGGCTTCCAAGATATACCAAAAGAGCATTGGGCGATTTTACCGCTTTTATCCTGCTTACAAACTTCCAGAAATATGTGGAGATCTTTGCCAGGCACTTCAACGTGCCGGTGGTGGGAGCCGATGCCAACATGCCCAACGCTTCCGCAGAGGGCATTACAATCATCAACTTCGGCATGGGTAGCGCCAATGCTGCCACCGTGATGGACCTGCTGAGTGCGGTAAAGCCCATGGCAGTGCTCTTCCTGGGCAAGTGCGGAGGCTTGAAAGCGCGCAGCGAGCTGGGAGATTACATCCTGCCGATCGCCGCCATCCGGGGCGAAGGGACTTCCAACGATTACTTCCCACCAGAGGTGCCCTCCCTGCCGGCTTTCAGCCTGTTGCGCGCCGTCTCCTCCAATGTACGAGACTTCGGGAGGGATTACTGGACCGGGACAGTCTACACCACCAACCGCAGGGTGTGGGAGTATGACGATGACTTCAAGAGTTATCTCAGGCAGGTGCGTGCCCTGGCTGTCGACATGGAGACAGCCACGATCTTCACCTGTGGCTTTGCCAACCACATCTCCACCGGGGCTCTGTTGCTTGTCTCCGACCAGCCGTTGATCTCCACCGGTGTGAAAACCGAAAAGAGTGACCAGCATGTGACTGAGAACTTTGTGGAAGAGCATGTGAAAATTGGCATCAAGTCGTTGTCATCCATCATGAACAACGGATCCACCATCAAACACCTGCGCTTCGACTGGTGACCGGCAACAACCAACCTTGAACAATGGCAGCAACCACAAAGAACAGCTACGAATCCATCCACAGCGACATCCTGCAGGGACGGTTTAAACCGGTTTACCTGTTGATGGGTGAGGAGGGGTACTTCATCGACCGGCTCACAGAGCTGCTGGAGGAGAAGGTGCTCACCGATACGGAAAGGGATTTCAATATGCTCACCTTCTATGGTGTGGACTCGGATGTGCACAACATCATATCGGCGGCACGCCGTTATCCGATGATGGCTGATCGTCAGCTGATCGTACTGAAGGAAGCACAGAACCTTGCAAAGTTTGAAGAACTTGATTTTTATGTCAAGAACCCAATGCCCTCGACAGTGTTGGTGATCAACTACCGCCACGGTACGGTGGACAAACGGAAGGCGGTGGTGAAAAACATCGACAAGATAGGGGTTGTGTTCGAATCCAGGAAGCTATACGACAACCAGATACCACCCTTCATCATCTCCTGGTTCCGGGAACAGTCGGTCACCATCGACGTGAAGTCGGCCCAGATGCTGACCGATTTTGTGGGGAATGAGATCAGCAAACTGATCCCCCAGCTGGAGAAGCTGGTGGTGTCACTGCCGGCAGGAAACAAAAAGGTGACGGCTGAACTGGTTGAGCAGAACATAGGCATCAGCAAGGATTTCAATTCCTTTGAGCTGCAGAAAGCAATCATCCAGAAGGATCTGTTGACGGCAAACCGCATTGTGGACCACTTTGGCAGGAACCCGAAAGAGTATCCGATGATGGCAACCGTGGCTGTGCTCTTCAACTACTTCAGCAACCTGCTGGAGTGCTACTGGCTCCCACAGAGGGATGAACAGTCGGTGATGGCCGCATTGCAGATCAGAAACGCCTTTTTCGTACGCGACTACATGACGGGACTCAGACACTACACTGCGGGCAAGGTGATGGAGATCATCTCCGACCTGCGACGGTTCGATGCCGCCTCAAAAGGGGTGGACAACGTGTCGGCTTCGCAGCATGAACTGTTGCGTGAACTGGTGTACCGTATCATGCACTAATCCTGTCGGATCCAATCGACAATCTTGTCGCTCAGTGGCGATTCACCCGGCATCACCACATCAACCAGACGACCCTGCTCATCGATCATGAACTTCTGGAAATTCCAGGTCACCTCCTGATCCATCACCCCATTTTCTGCCTTCTGGGTAAGCCAGCGGTACAGTGGTGCAATATCTTCTCCTTTCACACTGATCTTTTCCATCATGGGGAAGGTGACACCATATGTGCCGGTACAGAACTCCTTTATCTCCTGACTGGTACCGGGTTCCTGCTCATTGAAATTGTTTGCAGGGAAGCCAATAACGGTGAATCCTTTGTTCTGATAGATGCTGTATAGCTTCTGCAGATCCTCATACTGCGGTGTCAACCCACAACGGGATGCTACATTGACAACCAACACCTTTTTCCCTTTCAGTTGGGCCAGGTTAAATTGATTCCCGTCAATGTCATTCACAATGAAATCATGCAACGTCAATATGGCATTCGATTTCGAGCTGTCTGATTGTTCCTTTGCTGTCTCTTTTGCTACCTGATCCTGTTTGTTCCCGGCTTTACAACCCGTGGCGGCGATCATCATCAGGCCCAACATCACCACACTGATCCATCTCTTATCCATGCGCAATTATTTATTAATTCTGTAATCCGATGCACCATGAGGGGGAAATGCCGAATCATCACCCAATCATCGTCGATCTATAAACAAATGGTGCTGCTGAACAGTTCAGCAGATGCTTCATTTTTTCTGACCTGAAAATGAAACAGGAAATAATCGGTTTAACCGGCAGAATATCAATGCCATCATCGTTTTTTTAATAAGCAGGAGCAAATAAAACAGATGCTTGCCGCATAGTAGCCACCAATGAAGCCCTTCTGCAGCTTTTGGGTGGTTTGGTGAGGGTACGACAGCAGCATGAGGCGGTGTGACACTACTCCGGTGTGCGTTTCCCGGATATCTATGCAACCACATTTCCATATTTACTCATCTCAGTGATGGATTTGTGGGAGGGATCCCCGATACAAATGTGCGACTCGTCACGATTTATAATTGTTTCGCGAACGACACCAAACAGGCCCATATCATGACACATTTCTATATTGTCTCATTTAACAAAGCAATTTCGTAGGATGCATAAAGGATGATAGGCATTGTATCAATACCATAGATATGGATATTAGAAGCAAAGAATGAGATCTTTTCGAATTGAGACGGCATTATCCAGATAATCATGTTAAATATTACATTTTAATGCCATTCAAATATCTTTAAATCAATTATATAGATTAAATATCTAAAGTTTCAATAAATCAATTTCCGGCTAATTTTTGAACACAGGCCACGTGTTGCTGTACATTTGTTTCACTCCAGTATATATTTGTATCTTACAATTCTATCGTCTGTTTTTGACCATTTGTAAAAATAAATTCATACATTTGTGAATGGCCTGCAGCCGTGTATAAATATTCATTCAACCCTACAACCAGAAGTGATGATAGATCGCATCAAACAAATCATGGAAATAGAGCATCTGACGCCCACCCGGTTTGCTGACCGACTACAGATCAACCGGGCAGTCATCTCGCACATACTGAATGGACGAAACAACCCGAGTCTGGATGTGGTGACGAAGATTCTGGGTGAAATGGACTATCTCAATCCGGAGTGGCTGCTCAATGGTACCGGATCGATTTACAAAGAAGGGATCGATCCCGATGCAATTGTAAAAGAACCAGATTTATTCCACCAGGATGAGCGGGAACAGGGCGGGAGTGTGGAAGCTGCCAATAATGCGCAGGAGAGATCCTTTAAACTGCCTCCGATTGCGGATAAAAGTGCTGAGATGAAGCAGGTTACACCGAAGATGACAGTTGACAAAAAAATCACACAGATAATCATCTACTACGATGACAACACATTCGAAACATTTGTTCCACCCCGCCAGTAGACGCTGACACATCTGTCATCCGACAAATGGCTTCTTCCCATTTTTTGAAACCGATGCCTCTTATCTGAAATTTATGATGTACTTTTGTTGTGAACAAAGCAATGATTCCGATGAGACAACTCGATTTCACCGTTCGCTCAAATGAACAGCTAAACAACCAGAACCATCTCCTGAAGGTTGCCCCTGCTGACAACCAACAACTGCCGGAGTTGCTTCCGGGGCAGTTTGTGCAGATCCTGATTGAAAATGCACCACATACCTTCCTGAGAAGACCGATATCAATCAACAACACCGATCCGGTGCGGAACGAGATATGGCTGCTGGTACAGGCTGTGGGAGAAGGAACCCGCAAGATTTGCGGGTTGAGAACAGGTGATACATGCAACATGCTTCTACCGCTGGGTAACAGCTTCACCATACCTTCCACACCGGGTAACTATCTGCTGGTGGGGGGTGGTGTGGGGACCGCTCCCCTCCTTTTCCTGGGCAAGAAGCTCCATGAGAGAGGCATTGCCTGTGACTTCCTGCTGGGAGGAGCATCGGCAAAGAATATCCTGCAACAGCCAGATTTCAGGCAGTATGGAACACTCCATTGCACCACGGAGGATGGCTCACTGGGTGAAAGAGGTTATGTCACCCACCACTCATTGTTGCAACGCAAAACGTACGACTTTATCTTCACCTGCGGTCCGAAACCGATGATGGTAGCGGTAGCACGTTATGCGCACGAGCGGGGAATCGGCTGTGAGGCATCGCTTGAGAACCTGATGGCTTGCGGATTTGGTGCCTGCCTCTGTTGTGTGGAAAAAACTACCAGGGGAAACCTCTGTGCCTGCACCGAGGGGCCGGTATTTAACATAAGCGAACTGACATGGCTGGACTAGAAGTAAATATTGGCGGCATCCGGTTGCGCAATCCGGTGATGACCGCATCCGGTACCTTCGGCTACGGAACCGAATATACCGATTTCATGGAGTTGGATCGAATTGGTGGCATCTTCGTGAAAGGGACCACCCTGGAGCCGCGACAGGGGAACGACTACCCCAGGATGGCGGAGACACCTTCGGGCATGCTCAACGCGGTGGGCCTCCAGAACAAGGGGGTTGATTATTTTGTGGATCATATCTACCCTGTCATCAAACAGTACGACACCCACATGATCGTCAATGTTTCAGGCTCCAGCGTGGAAGATTACGTGGCCTGCACCCAGAAGCTTGTCGGCTTGGATAAGATCCCCGCCATCGAACTCAACATCTCCTGTCCAAACGTGAAGGAGGGCGGTATGGCTTTCGGAACATCCTGTGCCTCAGCAGCGAAAGTGACAAGGGCTGTGCGCGAGGTCTATCCCGGTACACTGATTGTCAAGCTGTCACCCAACGTGACCGACATTGCCGAGATCGCCCGCTCGGTGGAAGCCGAAGGTGCCGATGCGGTATCCCTTGTGAATACCTTCCTGGGCATGGCCATCGATGTGGAGAGCAGACGTCCGAAGCTCTCCACCGTGACCGGGGGACTCTCAGGTCCCTGTATCAAACCCATCGCACTGCGAATGGTCTGGCAGGTCTATCATGCGGTCTCCATTCCGGTGATCGGTATGGGAGGCATCTGCAACTGGCAGGATGCCATCGAGTTCATCCTGGCTGGAGCCACTGCCATCCAGGTGGGTACCTGGAACTTCATCGATCCAGCTGCATCCGTAAAGATTGTAGATGGCATTGAGGAGTACCTGTTGCGCCACCACATCGCTTCGGTGAACGAACTGGTGGGTGCCATGGAAACTGCCTAATGATGAAAATGACAACAAATCAGTCCTTTATTTCCACATCTGATTGATGTTTTTGCCGTATTATATCAAATTGTTCTTTTATTGCCGATTTATTTTGACAAAATGAATGTTTGTGCTATCTTTGTCGATTCAAATTGATTCATAACTGATAGACTGCATGTCAAAATTACACATTCCCAACGGCTACAGGCCGCTGTTGAATCTCAAACAGACTGAGCTGGGAATCAAGAACATCAAGGATTTCTTCCAGGTTAATCTCTCGTCGGAACTGCGATTGCGAAGGGTGACAGCCCCGCTGTTCGTGGAAAGCGGTACCGGTATCAACGATGATCTGAACGGCATTGAGCGACCGGTGCGTTTCCCCATCAAAGACATGAACGACAAGCATGCCGAGATCGTCCATTCGCTGGCTAAATGGAAACGGTTGACACTGGCTGACTACCAGATCGAAGAGGGGTTTGGCATCTACACCGACATGAATGCCATCCGGGCCGATGAAGAACTGGACAACCTGCATTCACTTTACGTGGATCAGTGGGATTGGGAGTTGGTGATCGGTGAAAAGGAACGCAATGTGGCATTCCTCAAGAACATTGTAAGAAGAATCTATGCTGCCATGCTGCGTACCGAGTACCTCGTATACGAGCTTTTTCCCGCCATCATCCCACAACTGCCATCCGAGATCACCTTTATCCATGCCGAAGAGCTGCTGCAACGCTATCCCTCGTTGGATGCCAAGCAACGGGAGGATGCCATCACACATGAATCTGGCGCGGTCTTCATCATCGGGATCGGTGCACCCCTGAGCAACAGTGAGCCTCACGACGGGCGTGCACCTGATTACGACGACTGGAGCACCATTGGGGAGCATGGTCACCCCGGTTTGAATGGCGATCTGCTTGTCTGGAACCCGGTACTGGAAAAATCGGTTGAGCTCTCCTCCATGGGGATACGGGTTGATGCCACAGCACTGGCTTACCAGCTCAAAGTCCGCGGCAAGGAGGATCGTCTCTCGCTTTACTTTCATCGGCGACTGATGAACAACGAGTTGCCGCTCTCCATCGGCGGTGGCATCGGACAGTCGCGCCTCTGCATGTACTACCTGCGCAAGGCCCACATCGGTGAGATACAGGCAAGCCTCTGGCCCCGTGAGATGCGTGAGGAGGCAAAAGAACAGGGGGTGTTTCTCATCTGATGTTTCACCCAACGAGCAAGTTCAGAAATCACTTTCCAATGGAGAGTGATTTTTCTTTTAATAGCTGAAAAGGTTTTTGTATTTTCGCATCTCTTAAATCATGCGTCATGGATGTGAAAATTGAAGAGAGTTGGAAAAAGGTGTTGCAGGATGATTTTGCTATGCCTTATTTTGAAGCACTGACCCGCTTTGTGCGGGAGGCATACCGAACCACTGGGGTCTATCCGCCGGCGAAGATGATCTTCAACGCGTTCAACAGCTGTCCGTTCCACAAGGTGAAGGTGGTGATCGTGGGTCAGGATCCCTATCACCAGCCGGGCCAGGCCCATGGTCTCTGTTTTTCGGTTCCTGATGGTGTTGCAATTCCACCCTCACTGCAAAATATCTACAAGGAGCTGCACAATGATCTGGGCAAACCACCTGCCGCATCAGGAAATTTGGAGAAGTGGGCTGCACAGGGGGTCCTCCTGCTCAATGCGACCCTCACCGTTCAGGCTGACAGGGCTGGATCACACCAGAGAAAAGGATGGGAGCAATTTACCGATGCGGTGATCAAGCATTTGGCAATGGAGAGAAACCACCTTGTATTTTTACTATGGGGTGCCTATGCACAGCAAAAAGGGGAGGGAATAGATGCGAATAGGCATCTCGTTTTAAAGTCTCCACACCCTTCGCCACTTTCTGCCCACCGTGGATTCTTTGGAAACAGTCATTTCAGTAAAGCAAATGCTTATCTCACTGCCCATGGTGAACAACCTGTAGCCTGGTGAGCCCTTCTTGCCGATCGTGGTGCGTGAATCTTATCCCACGCTTCCCTCGAGGCTGATCTGGAGGAGTTTTTGTGCTTCCACGGCAAACTCCATCGGAAGCTTGTTGACAACCTCTTTCACATAACCATTCACGATCAGCCCAATCGCTTCCTCTTCTCCCAGACCACGCTGGTTGCAGTAGAAGATCTGGTCCTCACTGATCTTGGAAGTTGTTGCCTCATGCTCGAGGATGGCCGAAGGATTCTGGATATCGGTATAGGGGAAGGTATGTGCACCACAGTGGTCGGTCAGCAACAGGCTGTCGCACTGTGAGTGGTTGCGTGCGTTGTCAGCTTTCTTGCTCACCTTCACCAGTCCCCGGTAACTGTTCTGGCTGCTGCCTGCTGAAATACCTTTGGAGACAATGCGGCTTCGGGTGTTCTTGCCCAGGTGAATCATCTTGGTGCCTGTATCGGCCTGCTGGAAGTTGTTCGTCACCGCCACAGAGTAAAACTCACCCACCGAGTAGTCACCGGCAAGGATACAGGAGGGGTATTTCCAGGTGATGGCCGACCCGGTCTCCACCTGTGTCCATGATATTTTGGAGTGGTTGCCCTTGCAGATCCCCCGTTTTGTCACAAAGTTATAGACCCCTCCCTTGCCGTGCTTGTCGCCGGGGTACCAGTTCTGCACGGTGGAGTACTTCACCTCCGCATTTTCCAGGGCTACGATCTCTACGATGGCGGCATGCAGCTGGTTCTCATCACGCATCGGCGCGGTACAACCCTCCAGGTAGCTCACATAGGAGTCATCGTCCGCCACGATCAGTGTCCGTTCGAACTGACCTGTATTGGCGGTGTTGATGCGGAAATAGGTGGAGAGCTCCATCGGACAGCGCACTCCCTTTGGGATGTAGACGAAAGAGCCGTCGCTGAAGACTGCTGAGTTGAGTGCGGCATAGTAGTTGTCCTTGTAGGGCACCACCGTAGCCAGGTACTTACGCACCAGGTCGGGATGATGTTTCACTGCTTCACTGAAGGAGCTGAAGATGATCCCTTTTTCGGCGAGCACCTCCTTGAAGGTGGTCTTCACCGAGACGCTGTCCATCACCGCATCCACTGCCACACCTGTCAGCTGCTTCTGTTCATTGAGTGGAATGCCGAGTCTCTCAAAGGTCTTGAGCAATTCGGGGTCCACCTCGTCGAGGCTCTGTGGTGTCTTGCGTTTGGTGGGATCGGCATAGTAGATGATCTCCTGGAAATCGATGCGCGGTATCTTCAGGTGAGCCCACTCCGGCTGTTCCATTGTCAGCCAGTGGCGGTAGGCCTTCAACCGGAACTCCAGGAGCCATTCCGGTTCCTCTTTCTTCGATGAGATCAACCGTATCACCTCTTCGCTGAGTCCCTTCTCAATCACTTCGGTCTCCACATCGGTGGTGAACCCAAATTTATATTCTTGTGTTGTTAATTCGTTTAATATCTGATCCTGATCCAGTTCTTGTTGCATAGTTCTTGTGAAATTATCGGGTCGTTGCGACCGGTATGAATCGATTGGGTGTGGATGTCACCCGACCTTTAGTAACAACCGGATGACCGCTTTTGTTGTACAAAGATACTCCTTTTTCATCAATTATATTGATCACTAAAAGGAAAACGATAGGTTGAACAAATCTCTTCCGCGGAATGTTACAGTGGATGAATCATAAAAACAACCCAAAATATGAAAAAAGGATTTTTGTTATTGATAACAATCATGGCCGCATTTGCTCTTACCGCACAGTCGCAGTACAAGGTAGACCCGGCACACACCTCCGTGAACTTCAAGGTGAAGCACAGCGGCATCACCTTCGTGAACGGCAAATTCGAGAAGTTCGACGGCGGCATCACCGGCAGTCTCGATCAGATGGAAGAAGCAAAGGTCTTCTTCAACGTGGATGTAAACAGCATCAATACCAGCGTGCCAATGCGTGATGGACATTTGCGCAGTGCCGACTTCTTCGATGTGGAGAACTATCCCGCGATGACTTTCGAGAGTACCCGCATTGAGAAAGTGGATGAGAAGAAATACAAGTTGCATGGCAAGTTGCAGATCAAGGAGGTAACCAGGGATGCCACTTTCGACGTCACCTACGGCGGTGTGGTAAAGGGAGAGAATGGTGCTGAGACGGCTGGCTTCATTGCCAAGAGCAGCATCAACCGTCTCGATTACAACGTAGCATATGATCCGGATGGCGCAGGAATAGGCAAAGAGGTGATCATCACACTCTACCTTGAGTTCAAGAAAGTAATCCTGTAAAAACAAATCAGCCGCTACGAATAGCGGCTGATCTTTTTTTATTTGTGAAGGGAGGCCTGTGGGTCTCCTTTATTGATGTGCGGTGAAGTAGCGGGCGATGACTCCTCCCGGCAATAGGATTGCAGCCAGCTCGTCGTATGGGATTGTAACTTCAATCACTCCCATGGCGTACGGGGCAATCTCATATTGGTTGTAGGCATAGTGAATGGCGTTTTCGCTCAGCCAGAAGTTGTTGTTGGGCACAATCTCCTCAATGGTGAAGAACCCTTTCATCAGGAGTGAATCGGCATCAGCCACCCCATAGTCCTCCATCAGTTGGGCCACGATCATCTCGGAGAGAGGACGATAATATCCCGGCAGGAACAGATCCTCCTCGGAGATCGTATTGAGCCGGTTCAGGTCAATGTTGGTGTAGGTGATCCGGTGTGAGCCGTGTGCACCTCCCTCGTAGTCACTGTATGAGACACTGTAGCTCATCAGTGAATCACCCAGATGAAGCAGTTCGTTGCGGATATCCAGCGTATACCAGTACCAGGAAGGCATCTTACCTTCCATCATCGCCTTCTCTTCGTAGTAGTTGTTGGAGAGGGCACGATACCGGTCACGATAGGCATCGGTGAAGAGTGACACTGCTTCCTGAGGCGAGAGGGCATCGTAGCCGACATCACCAAAGAAGGTACCGGTGAAGATCTGTTGCAGGCGGGTCAAGGAAGCTTCATCACGGAACCTGACCGGATAGGTGAAGGTGAGGTTCATTTCGGCGTGGGGCAGGGTGGTGTCGTTCTCCAACAGCAGCGGAATCTGCTCACTCACGACAATCGTATCGAAACGGATGTCGCGGCAGGAGTTCATCAGCAGCACTGCTGCATTCATAAGGATGAACGAGAGAATGAACGGGATCGATTGCTTGCTCTGCATCGTATAGGTTACTGTATGATTTGTTTGATGGCTCCCAAATCAGGGTAGAAAAGCACTTTGATGGGTTGCTTCATGTTGCTGAACATACGCTTTGCCAGTACATCCTTCGATCCGTACTGTACCACATCCACCTCTTTCTCCAACAGGGGCTCATGACGGTACTCAATGACCAGTTCCGCTTTGCCGGGGATATTGTAGACCAGGCCGCTGCTCAGCTTCTCCTCCAGTTGCTTGAGGTCACGTTCCGACAAGGTTAGCTCAATCTTGGGAGTCTTGTTCCGCAGCGTCAGGTAGATTGGCTCACCGGCCAGGTTATCGGCATCCACCGGTCCCAGACGTTCCGAGAAACGTGCAATCACGCGTCGGTCAATATCGGCACTATCGGGTATCACCGTGTAACGAACCATCATATAATCGATGGCGGTGGTACCGGTGAAGAGACCGGTCAGCGCTTTCTCCTGCTGGTCGATCTGATCCATCACCACCTTGTAGGCGGTGCCGTCGGGAGGCATGCTCTCCGCTTCGCCTGTGAGGATGTCGGTGCGGCTGCGACGCAGATCGAGGATCTGACGGGCTACCAGCTCTGCCTGCTTGGCTGTGGATCCTGCCATCAACGTCTCTTGTGTGAAAAAACGGCGCGGGTTTGCATCGGTTCCTACCCCTTCGGGGAGACTCGTCTCGTTGTGGGCTGCGACCTCACCCTCGCTGTTGATGGCGATGATCACGCCATCCTCGCGTAAAGTGACATAGGGCTCCAGTGTCTTGTCTCTGAACTCGATCATATAGGATTGAGCCTTGTCGGCGATTCCCTTGTTCGCCACGGTGATATTTTCCAGGGTGTGGCGGGTATGATTTTCCGTGATCGGATCATGAATGCCCAGATAGGATTTGGCGAAGGTGTAGTACTCCCCCCGCTGGTAGATGGTTCTCTTGACAAGTATTGTGATCTCAAACGAGCTTTTGGGGAGTGAGTAAACCACACCGTAATCGTTTGCCCTCACGGCATTCACCCGAATTGTTTTCTGTGCATGCAGGCTCGTACATGTCACCATCAGGAAAAGAAGGAATAGACAATTGGTTCGTATCATATGGTTTTTCTCTTTGTTCGTTGAAAAGGGATCAGTGTGCCGGTCGAAACTGCTCCAGAAAACGGAGATCGTTCTCGGAGAACATCCGCAGGTCCTTCACCTGGTACTTCAGGTTGGTGATTCGTTCAATACCCATTCCAAGGGCATAACCGGTATAGACCTTGCTGTCGATGCCGCAGTTCTCCAGCACATTGGGATCGACCATGCCGCACCCCAGGATCTCCACCCATCCGGTCTGCTTGCAGAAGGGACAGCCCTCACCACCACAGATGTTGCAGGAGATATCCATCTCGGCGCTCGGCTCGGTGAATGGGAAATAGGAGGGACGTAACCTGATCTTGGTCTCAGTACCAAACATCTCACGGGCGAAGAAGAGGAGCGCCTGTTTCAGATCGGCAAACGACACATCCCTGTCAATGTAGAGGGCTTCCACCTGGTGGAAGAAACAGTGTGCACGGTAGGAGATCGCCTCGTTGCGGTAGACCCTTCCCGGACAGATGATGCGGATGGGGGGCTCACTCTTCTCCATCACCCGTGTCTGCACGGATGAGGTATGGGTGCGCAGCACCACCTGAGGGTCATGCTGGATGAAGAAGGTGTCCTGCATGTCACGTGCCGGATGGTCGTCGGCGAAGTTCAGTGAGGAGAAGACATGCCAGTCGTCCTCCACCTCCGGTCCCTCGGCAATGGTGAAGCCCAGTCGTTTGAAGATGTCACAGATCTCCTCCCGCACAATCGACAAGGGATGGCGGCTACCGAGTGCTACCGGGT
This sequence comes from Bacteroidota bacterium, assembly GCA_023399295.1. Taxonomy (GTDB): domain Bacteria; phylum Bacteroidota; class Bacteroidia; order Bacteroidales; family Dysgonomonadaceae; genus Proteiniphilum. The sequence continues at coordinate 33,152 of JAEWQF010000009.1, read as the reverse complement.
AGGCCGTGCGTGAGAGATCGATCATGCCCTCAGCCGCTCCGTTTTGTGTAAACTGCTCTTTCAGCAGTTGCAGCCGTTCACTGGCAGACTGCTTCAGGGCGTTCATTTTCATACCCACCTCTCTCTTCTGTTCTGCCGGGACGTGCCGGAACTCATCCATCAGGGAGGAGATGATTCCTTTTTTGCTCAGGTATTTGATGCGAATGGCCTCCACATCCTCAGCCGAGTTCGCTTCCAGTTGCTCAATCTCGGTGAGCAGCGCTTCTATCTTTTCTAGCATATTGTTACTTCACTTTTTCTTTCTGTAAACAGCACAAAATTACATTTTTTCCCGCTATTAAGCCCACTTTTCAGTGAAAGATTTGCATTGCACCGATGGAATGCCGCGGCTATTTTCGTACATTTGTCTTCTAAAGTGGAGGGATCATCATGCTGGATACCGTACGCAGATACATCGAAAAAGAAGAACTGTTGTCCCCTGGTTGTCGAATCATCGTGGGTGTCAGTGGCGGCGTCGACTCGATGGCACTGCTCGACCTGCTCATCTTGCTGGGGTATCAGTGTGTGGCGGCACACTGCAACTTCCACCTGCGGGCGGAGGAATCACAGCGGGATGCCGATTTTGTAAGACGTTGGTGCAAGCAAGGCGACATACCGTTCCTGTCTGTCGATTTTGATGCGCGGCAATATGCCGCCGACAGGAAGATATCGGTCGAAATGGCCGCACGTGAGCTGAGGTATGATTGGTTTGAGATCATCCGGCAACAACAGGATGCTGAGGCGATAGCAGTGGCACATCACCGTGACGACTCGGTGGAGACGCTCCTGCTCAACCTGATCCGTGGCACCGGCCTCAAAGGGCTCACCGGCATCAGCCCGAAGAAAGGGCGGCTGGTGCGACCATTGCTCTGTGCAACCCGCACTGAGATTGAACAGTACATCGGGGAACGGGACATCCCCACCATCTACGACAGCAGCAACAGCGATCAGCATTTTCTGCGCAATGCGATCAGGTTGCGCCTCATACCGTTGATGGAAGAGCTGAACCCTTCAGTAAAAGAGGCCATCCACCGCACCACCCGCCATCTCACTGAAACAGAGAAGATCTACAACGACGCCATCGCCCACCTAACGGCAACCGTATGTCGTGATGAGTGGATCGATATCCCGGCATTGAAAGAGAGTCCCTCACCCGGCTCACTCCTCCATGAAATCCTCACCCCATATGGGTTCACCCCCTCCGTGATCGGAGACATCGCAGAGAGCCTCGATGCCACACCGGGAAAGCTGTTTCTGGCTGACAACTACAGGGTCATCAAGGACCGGGATGCCTTCCTGATCGCACCGTTACCGAAGGATGATGCCCAGTCCCCATACCGCATTGAGCAGGGAACGACCTTGTTGCACAAACCCCTGCCCATGCAGATCCGGTCGCTGAACATGCCGGTGGCAATCGAAAAGAACAAATCCATCCTAACTGTCGACCAGGATCTGTTGCGTTTTCCATTGTCCCTGCGACGGTGGCAGCCGGGTGACTGGTTCATACCTTTTGGCATGAATGGACGAAAGAAGTTAAGCGATTATTTCACCGACCGCAAGATGAACCTGCGCGACAAGGAGGAGGTGTGGGTGCTGTTGTCGGAGCATGATGTGGTATGGGTTGTGGGGGAGCGGCCGGATGACCGCTTTCGGGTCACCGACAAGACCAGAAAGGTACTTCAGATAAGGCTGATTGACGAAAAAGAGGAAAACAGCCCCATTGTTGAAAAGTTTTCCACCTGACACGCAACGTTTTTTTTGATTTATCATCTTAGAAGGAGAACCCTAATTGAGAATTTGTTGTTATAGAGATTACAATAATAAACCAGACAGATGAAAACCAATACAATCAGAGACATTGTGGTACTTGGCGCTTTCGCCGGATTTGCCTATTACATCTCACGTTATTACAAGCAGAAGAAACAAAAAGAGAAGGAAATGCGTGAGACGCTCCATTTTCAGTTGTTCTGACCACCCTTTATCGTTCGGTAGTTATTTTTACACTCAGCTGTTTGCATGCATCTATTTTTTGTATCTTTGCATCCTGAAAAACAGTTGTAGAATTAGCTATGCTCACACTCAAAGTAATACGGGATAACCGGGAAGAGGTGCTGGAACGCCTCGCACGCAAACATTTCGAAGGACGTGCGGTGATCGATGAGATCATCACGCAGGATGACCTGCGACGCAGTACGCAAACCCAGCTCGATGCGCTGTTGAACGATGTCAATACCCTCTCACGCTCCATCGGTGCGATGATGAAGGAGGGCAAGCAGGCGGAAGCCAACGAAGCACGTGCTGAGGTGAACAGACTGAAACAAACGGCCAAAGAACTTGAGGAGACCCTGCATGCGGCATCAGAAACAATTGAAAGTCTGCTGGTTACAATCCCCAACCTGCCACACGACTCGGTGCCCGAAGGGCATGGAGCCGATGACAACCTGGTGGAACGGAGTGGGGGGGAGCACCCGCAACTGCCCGAAGGGGCATTGCCTCACTGGGAGCTGGCAAAAAAGTATGACCTGATCGATTTTGAATTGGGTGTGAAGATTACCGGTGCGGGCTTCCCGGTATACAAGGGAAAGGGAGCAAGACTGCAGCGCTCACTCATCAACTTCTTCCTCGACAGTGCCCGCGATGCGGGTTACCTGGAGGTCCAACCCCCCTATCTGGTGAACAGCGATTCCGGTTTCGGAACCGGACAACTTCCCGACAAGGAGGGACAGATGTACCACGTGGGAATCGATGATCTTTACCTGATCCCTACCGCAGAGGTGCCGGTGACCAATATCTACCGGGATGTGATTCTTGAAGCCAGGGATCTGCCGGTTAAAAACACAGCCTATTCTGCTTGCTTCCGTCGTGAGGCTGGTTCATACGGCAAGGATGTGCGGGGACTGAACCGGCTGCACCAGTTCGACAAGGTGGAAATCGTCTGCATCGACATGCCGGAGAACTCCTACAACAGGCTGGATGAGATGGTGGCATACGTAGAGACGCTTGTAGATCGATTGCAGCTACCCTGGCGCATACTGCGCCTCTGTGGTGGCGACATGAGCTTCACCTCTGCACTCACCTTCGATTTCGAAGTCTACTCGGCAGCGCAGCAGCGCTGGCTGGAAGTCAGTTCCGTCTCCAACTTCGAAAGCTACCAGGCCAACCGTCTTAAATGCCGTTATCGTGGTGCGGATCGGAAGACCCAACTCTGTCATACCCTCAACGGGAGTGCACTGGCCCTCCCTCGCATCATGGCCGCGCTGCTGGAGAACAACCAGACGCCCGATGGCATCCGTATCCCGGAGGTGTTGGTGCCTTACTGCGGTTTTGACAGGATCAGCTGACCGCTTCCCGCTAAAGCATTCACAATGGCACTGAAGTGGCTGTGACGCCCATCAACCTAAAAAAGAACAACATTTATTTTTTTTTGTTGGAAGATTGTGTTACCTTTGCCATCCGAAAATAAGAATCAAATAAATAGAGATATACAATGAAAAAAGAAATTCACCCCAACAATTACCGCCCGGTAGTTTTCAAGGACATGTCGAACGAGGAGATCTTCATCTCCCGCTCAACAATCAATGCCAAGGAAACTATTGAAATTGATGGTGTTACTTATCCGCTGGTGAAGCTTGAGATCACCAGTGCATCACATCCTTTCTACACCGGCAAACAAAAACTGGTGGATACGGCCGGACGTGTTGATAAATTCATGAACCGTTACGGTAACCGCAACAAAAAGAAGTAAAGGTACCAGGAAATGGAAATTGCACGGCGATCTGTTGAGACCGCCGTTTTTTTTGTCTATTTTTACAGTTGTGATTGTTGCATCGTATAAATTGAGACAAATGAAACAAGCAATTACACGCATATTTGCCGGAAAACGAATCATCATACCCCTCATTGCTGTTTGCCTGTTGTGGATGAGCTCCCCACTGAGAGCCCAGGTGCAGCTCAACGACAGCGCCAGGGTGAGCCTGCTGACAGCCTCTCCCTGGAACGGAGCCCTATATGCCCTCTTTGGCCACACCGCCATACGGATCGAAGATGACTCCACCGGCATCGATCTGGTCTACAACTATGGCTTTTTCGATTCGTCGCAACCCGGCTTTATCTACAATTTCGTACGGGGAAAAACAGATTACATCCTGGGTGTGACCACCTTTGCCGATTTCCTGTATGAATACAGTGCCAAGGGTCAGCAGGTGGCGGAACAGCAGTTGAACTTCACACCGGTCGAGAAGCAGCTGTTTTACAATGCGCTTTACGAGAATGCACTTCCCGAAAACAGGGAGTACCGCTACAACTATTTCTATGACAATTGTTCGACCCGGCCACGCGACATGGTGGAGCAATACAGCAGCGGTGTGATTCTTTATCCCGATACGACATTGTCGCAATCATACCGTGACCTGCTGCACGAGGCACTGGTCAACTATCCCTGGTACCGCTTCGGCATTGACCTGCTGATCGGAACAGAGGCAGATAGAACCATCAACGTGAGAGAAGAGATGTTCATGCCCTCCTATCTGATGGACTCCTTTGAGGAGGCGGTCATCCGGAAGAACGACTCGCTTACCGTACCACTGGTGCAGCACACTGAGGTGCTTCTTTCACACGATCACAACCGCAACGGCATCAGTGAACAATCTGTTTTTACGCCAATGGTAACAGCTTGCACCCTGTTGCTGATATCGCTGATCATCTCACTGACACAGGTGGTGAAGATGAGCAGGGGGCGATTGAGCCGCATCTTTGATACAACACTGTTCGGACTGACCGGAGTGGGAGGGGTGATCATCTTTTTCCTGATGTACTTCTCCTCACATCCGGCCACCAACCCCAACTGGAACCTGATCTGGTTGCATCCACTGGCCCTTGTTGTCACGCCATTCTTTTGGGTGAAATCGGCCCGGAGGAGTGTTTATTTCTATCATTTTATTAACTTTGCACTCTTAACACTGTTTCTCCTCTGCTGGTGGTTTATCCCACAGCAGCTACCGCTGGCAACCATCCCGTTTTCCATGAGTCTGTGGGTCCGTTCAGCGACGAACATCCATCTGGACAGGAAGATGAAAATCAAAAACAGACGATTTACATCGAGCAGGGAGATGAAAGCAGCGTGGGGTCAATAAAGAAATAGAGATGGGCGGCAACAATATGATTCGGATACTCTCTTCGCTGGTTGCTTTTTTTGCGATCGCACCACTTCCCGCACAGAACCGGTCGGGAGAGGTACCCAAGCTGGTGGTCGCCATCACGGTGGACCAGCTGCGGGGCGACTACCTGGAGATGTTCCGACATGGCTTCGGCCACAAAGGATTCAACAGACTTCTCAACAACGGCCTTGTATACAGCAATGTACGTTACAACTACCCCAATCCCGACAGGGCTTCTGCCATCACCACCCTTTTTACCGGTGCTTATCCTGCCTATCACGGGATCACAAGTGAGCATCGCTACCAGATTGAGACCGGTCAGGAGCTCTCTGCGTTTGCCGACGACCGCTACCTGGGTAACTACACCACCGAAAAGCTGTCACCGCGCCCCATCCGTGTCTCTACCGTTACCGATGAACTGATGATTGCATCGGGAGGACAATCCGATGTCTATGCTTTTGCACCCTATGCCTCACAGGCACTGGCTTCAGGAGGACATGCCGCGAGTGGTGCCTATTGGATTGAGGATTACACCGGCAAATGGGCCACCTCCACCTTTTACAACAACAAACAACCTGCGGTGGATCAACAGAACCGCAGTGACAGGTCGCTCACCCTCACCATCGGCAGTTTTACCTGGCGTCCCGCAATAGATATTGCGAGCTACAATGCTTTTCCGTATACCAGGAACAGAATCCGTTTTCAACACAATTTCGGAAACAACAAGAAAGAGAGCTACCACCTTTTCAAACAGTCACCTTTTGTGAACAGCGAGGTGAACGAGATGGCCATCAAGGTGTTGGAGAGCAGCCAGTTGGGTAAACGGATGAACCCCGACTTTCTGGCAGTGACCTTTTATGCCGGCAACTACGAGAAAGCACTCGACAAGAACTACTCTGTTGAAATTCAAGATACCTACTATCGGCTCGACCAGGAGATTGGTCGTTTGCTGGACGCCATTGAAGCATCTGTCGGATTGAAACATACGTTGGTTTATCTGGTCTCCACCGGCTACTTTATTGAGCAGGAGGTGATCCCCGAGGGGATGGTGCCTGCAGGAGGTGATTTTCATCCCGACAGGAGCCAGGCATTGCTCAACATGTACCTGATGGCACTCTATGGGCGTGAACAGTGGATCAGGAAGTACTACGACCGGCACATCTACTTTGACCGCAAGCTGATAGAGGACCGCAAGATTGATTTCGCCGACTTCCAGGAGAAGGCAGCAGCCTTCCTGGTACAGTCTGCCGGCATCCAGCAGGTTGTCACCTCGCACCAGATGATGCAGGCCGGGCAGAACGAAGAGACTCTCTTTCTGCGAAACGGATACCATCAAGGCATCTCCGGTGATCTGATGCTGGAGTTACAGCCTGGATGGCGTGTAGTGGATCCCGCATTGGAACAACAGGTGCGTGAGCGCAACAATGCGGTGATTGCGCCTGCAATCTTTTTCGGAAGTGACATCAAGCCTCAGACAATCCAACGCACCATTGAAGCCACCGAGATTGCCCCAACGATCTCCTATCGTCTGCGCATACGTGCTCCCAACGCTGCCGGTGGAATGATACTGGAAGAACTCTATTAAACACAGATCAGAAGAAAACAGCAGAACCGATCCGTCTCAGCTGAAAGGCGACAGACAAGTCGGATCACACAATAAAAAAGAACAGAACAATGGGATTAAACGATATCATATCAAAGTTATTCGGGAACAAGGCGCAACGTGACCTGAAAGAGGTAAACCCTTTTGTAGTAAAGGTTCAGGAGGCCTATTCCGATGTTGCAAAACGCTCGAACGATGCGCTTCGAAACAGTACAAAAGAGATTGAAAAGCGGATACAGGACTATGTGGCCACAGAAAAGGCCGAGATTGAACGGTTGAAAGCCGGCATGGATGAGGTCGAACTGGACCAGCGGGAGTCGGTATGGAACCAGATCGACAAGCTGGAGAAAGAGATCATTGACAAGTATGAGAAGGTGCTGGAGGAGGTACTGCCCGAAGCTTTCTCCATCATGAAGGAGACGGCACGCCGCTTTACCGAGAACCGGGAGATCATCGTCACCGCAACCGATTTCGATCGTGACCTCTCTGCCACACACGATTTTGTGCGCATTGAAGGAGAGAAGGCGATCTATCAGAACCGGTGGATCGCCGGTGGCAATGAGATCACCTGGGACATGGTGCATTACGATGTACAGCTCTTCGGCGGGGTGGTACTCCACAAGGGCAAGATCGCCGAGATGGCTACCGGAGAAGGCAAGACGCTGGTTGCCACGCTGCCAGTCTTCCTCAATGCACTCACCCACCAGGGGGTGCATGTGGTGACGGTGAACGATTATCTCTCCAAGCGTGACTCGGAGTGGATGGGACCGATGTACATGTTCCACGGACTCTCAGTGGATTGCATCGACAAGCACGAACCCAACTCCGATGCGCGTCGCAAAGCCTATGAGGCCGACATCACCTTCGGCACCAACAACGAGTTCGGCTTCGATTACCTCCGTGACAACATGGCGGTATCACCCAAAGATCTGGTACAACGGAAGCACAATTACGCCATTGTGGATGAGGTGGACTCGGTATTGATTGATGATGCCCGTACCCCGCTCATCATCTCCGGTCCGGTGCCCAAGGGTGACGACCAGCTCTATGACCTGTTTCGACCCCGTGTGGAGGTGATCGTGAAGGCACAACGCGATCTGGCGACCCACCTGTTGGCCGAAGCGAAGCAGAAGATGGCCTCCGACGATCCCAAAGTACAGGAGGAGGGAGCTTTACAGCTCTTTCGCTCCTACAAGGCCATGCCCAAGAACAAGCCACTGATCAAGTACCTCAGTGAACAGGGGGTGAAGGCTGCGATGCTCAAGATCGAAGCTTTTTACATGCAAGAGCAGATGCGCAACATGCACATCGTCACCGACCCCCTCTACTTTGTGATCGAAGAGAAGATGAACAGCATCGAGCTGACCGACAAGGGCATCGACCTGCTCACCGGCAAGTCGGATGACCCCCAATTTTTCATTCTTCCCGATATCGCTTCCCAGCTCTCCGAGCTGGAAAACTCTTCACTGAAAGAGGAGGAAAAAACAAGCCAGAAAGATGAGTTGCTGCAGAACTATGCCATCAAGTCGGAACGGGTGCATACCGTCAACCAGCTGCTGAAGGCTTATACACTCTTTGAACGCGACGACGAGTATGTGGTGATCGACAACAAGGTGAAGATCGTGGACGAGCAGACCGGACGTGTGATGGAGGGCAGGCGTTATTCCGACGGGTTACACCAGGCCATCGAAGCGAAGGAACATGTGAAGGTGGAGGCAGCCACCCAGACCTTTGCCACCATCACGCTGCAGAACTACTTCCGTATGTACAGCAAGCTGGCCGGTATGACCGGTACGGCTGAGACCGAAGCAGGTGAACTGTGGGATATCTACAAGCTCGATGTGGTAGTGATTCCCACCAACAGACCCATAGTGCGTGATGACCAGAACGACCGCATCTACAAGACCAAGCGGGAGAAGTACACTGCCGTGATTGAAGAGATCGAGAAACTGGTGAATGCCGGACGCCCCGTGCTGGTGGGTACCACCTCGGTGGAGATCTCAGAGCTGCTGAGTCGTATGCTCACACTGCGTAAGATCAAGCACAACGTGCTGAATGCCAAGCTGCACCAGCGGGAGGCCGAGATCGTGGCCAATGCCGGTCAGAGCGGCGTGGTGACAATTGCCACCAACATGGCCGGTCGTGGTACCGATATCAAGCTCTCACCCGAGGTGAAGCAGGCAGGTGGTCTTGCCATCATTGGCACCGAGCGGCACGAGTCGCGTCGTGTTGACCGCCAGCTGCGCGGTCGAGCCGGTCGCCAGGGCGACCCCGGCTCATCGGTCTTCTTCGTATCGCTGGAGGATGACCTGATGCGGCTCTTCGCCACCGAACGGATCGCGGGACTGATGGACCGCATGGGATTCAATGAGGGTGACGTGCTGGAACACAGCATGCTGAGCAAATCGGTGGAACGTGCACAGAAGAAGGTGGAAGAGAACAACTTCGGCATCCGCAAGCGGCTGCTTGAGTATGATGACGTGATGAACTCACAGCGTGAGCTGATCTACAAGCGACGTCGTCATGCACTGATGGGAGAACGGATTGAGAATGACGTGGCCAACATGATGACAGAAACAGTAAAAAACATCGTGGAGTTGAATGAGGATGATTATCACTCCATGAAACTTGACCTGCTGCGCGTAATGGCCCTCGACATCCCATTTGCGGAGGCCGATGTGAAAAGGCTCAAACCGGAAGAGATGATCGATGCAGTCACACACAAGGCTTTTGAGACTTTCAAGCGCAAGACCGAACGACTGGCGGAGGTGGCACATCCGGTGATCAGCCAGGTGTATGAAAACCAGGGAGCGATGTATCAGAACATCCTGATTCCAATCACCGACGGCAAGAAGGTGTACAACGTCTCCTGCAACCTGAAAGAGGCATATGAATCAGGCTCAAAAGCACTGGTGAAAGCATTCGAGAAAGCGATCCTGCTCCATACAATCGATGAGGACTGGAAGGAGCATCTCCGTGAGATGGATGAGTTGCGCCACTCGGTACAAAATGCAAGCTACGAGCAGAAAGATCCCTTGTTGATCTACAAGCTGGAGTCGTTCAACCTCTTCCGTACCATGGTGAGTGACATCAACTCGAAGGCGGTATCGGTGTTGATGCGCGGACAGATACCCATTCAGGATCCCGCACATGTGAGACAGGCAGCACCCGAACAGAAAACCGATTACAGCAAGTACCGCACCCAAAAGGAGGAGAGTGGTTCGATACCCGGCAGCGGTGGCAATGGTGCCGCCCCGCAGCCCAGGCAACCGCAGAAACTGGCCCCGGTTCGGGTGGAGAAAAAAGTGGGGAGGAACGAACCTTGTCCCTGTGGCAGTGGCAAGAAATTCAAGAACTGTCACGGCAGTGAGTAGACCAAACAACCGGGAATATTGGCAAAGACAGGGGGTAATAAACTCCCTGTTTTTTTTGTTAAACTGCGGGAAAAGCTGTATCTTAGTCTATTGAAATGGGAGCTGTTTGCTTCAATCAGAACCGTTTGGATATTAGCCACATACACTTTTTAAATAAAAGCGAAAAATCACTTTTTTCATATGATAGATCAGGAAGATAGAATCATCAAGATTAATATTGAAGATGAAATGAAATCGTCATACATCGATTATTCGATGTCTGTGATTGTTTCCCGTGCTTTGCCCGATGTACGCGATGGATTCAAACCAGTACACCGCCGCATCCTTTTCGGAATGTCGGAACTGGGCAACACCCCCGACAAACCCCACAAGAAATCCGCCAGGATCGTGGGAGAGGTACTGGGTAAGTACCACCCCCACGGCGACTCGTCGGTATACAACGCAATGGTACGTCTTGCGCAAGTCTGGAGCATGCGCTACACCCTTGTCGACGGCCAGGGCAACATGGGTAGTGTGGATGGCGACAGCCCTGCGGCCATGCGTTACACCGAAGCACGTCTGAACCGTCTGGCGGAGGAGATGTTGCGCGACATCGACAAAGAGACGGTCGACTTCCAGCTCAATTTCGATGACACACTGCAGGAACCTTCCGTATTGCCCACACGCATACCCAATCTGCTGATCAACGGATCCTCCGGAATCGCGGTGGGTATGGCTACCAATATCGCACCCCACAACCTGACGGAATGCATCAATGGCATCATCGCCTACATCGATGACCGTGAGATCGACACCAGGGGATTGATGGAACACATCAAAGCCCCCGATTTTCCCACCGGATCCTTTATCTATGGTTACAAAGGGGTGGAAGAGGCCTTCGAGACAGGCCGGGGACGCATCGTGATGCGCGGCCGGGCTGAGATCGAGTCGGGAAAAACTCACGACAAGATCATCATCACCGAGATACCCTACCTTGTCAACAAGGCCGATATGATCAAGCACATCGCTGATCTGGTTTCAGACAAGAAAATAGAGGGCATCTCCAACATCAACGATGAGAGCGACAGGGATGGGATGCGCATCGTGGTGGATATCAAGCGGGATGGCAACGCGAACGTGGTGCTCAACAAGCTCTACAAGCTCACCGCATTGCAATCCTCCTTCAGTGTCAACAACATCGCCCTGGTGAAAGGACGTCCGGAGTTATTGACTCTCAAACGGATGATCGAGCTCTTTGTGGAGCACCGCATCGACGTGGTGATCCGCCGCACCCGCTACGAACTGCGCAAGGCCGAGGAGAGGGCACACATCCTGGAAGGACTGATCATCGCCTCCGACAACATCGACGAGGTGATCGCCATCATCCGTGCTTCCTCCACACCACAGGAGGCGATGCAGCGGTTGATTGATCGTTTTATGCTCAGCGAATTGCAGTCGCGCGCCATCGTGGAGATGCGTCTGAGGCAGCTCACCGGCCTGGAGCAGGACAAGCTGCATGCCGAATTTGAGGAGATACAGAAGTTGATTGCCCACCTCAATGAGATACTCAGCAACGAAGTGCTACGGATGCAGGTGATCAAGGATGAACTGATCGACATCCGCAACAAGTATGGCGATGCACGTCGATCGGAAATCATCTTCTCCTCGGAGGAGATGAACCCTGAGGATTTTTATGCCGACGACGAGATGGTCATCACCATCTCCCACCTGGGCTATATCAAACGCACACCGCTGGTCGATTTCCACACCCAGAACAGGGGAGGGGTAGGGGCCAAAGGCTCCGACACCCGCGAGGAGGACTTTGTGGAATACATCTATCCCGCTACTGCCCACAACTACATGCTGTTCTTCACCCAAAAGGGAAAATGCTACTGGTTGCGTGTGTTTGAAATACCCGAAGGCTCAAAGAACTCGAAGGGCAGGGCCATCCAGAACCTGCTCAATATTGACCCCGACGATACAGTCACCGCCTTTGTAAGGGTAGATACCCTGAGCGACGAGGCATACATCAACTCACATTACCTGCTTTTCTGTACCCGTCAGGGGGTGATCAAGAAAACATCCCTTGAGGCATACTCGCGTCCCCGCCAGAACGGGGTGAACGCCATCACCATCCGCGAGGACGACCAGGTGATTTCGGTGCGACTGACTGATGGGCAGAAGCATGTGATCCTGGCCAACAAGAACGGAAGAGCCATTCGTTTCAGTGAAGAGGCGGTACGTGTAATGGGCCGCACTGCAACCGGCGTCAGGGGCATGACCCTCGATGAAGACGGACAGGATGCGGTGATCGGCATGATCTGTATGGATCCCAAGTCGGAGAATACCATCCTGGTGGTGTCTGAACAAGGCTATGGCAAACGAACCCATCTCGACGATGAGAACGGTGAAGCGGTCTACCGCATCACCAACCGTGGGGGTAAGGGTGTGAAGACGCTGAACGTGACTGAAAAGACCGGCAAACTGGTGGCTATCAAGAGTGTATCAGATGAGAACGATTTAATGATTATTAACAAGTCGGGCATCACCATTCGTTTGAATATTTCCGATATTCGCACCATGGGACGTGCTACACAGGGTGTTCGACTCATCAATCTGGAAAAGAGAAACGATCAGATCGCCTCGGTTTGCAAGGTAAACAGGGCAGAGGAGGAACCGGAAGGTGGTGAATCAGTTGCGGATGATCTTTCCAATGAACCGATGGCAACGCAACTGGAAGATTGAACCAGCTGTTTAAACTTTTTGCTTTTTATCAGTCATAATTCATACAACAGACAATCAATTGCAACAATTACACACATAAAAATTGAACAACATGAGAAAGATCCTATTCCTAACAATGATGGCCTTGCTGACATCCGGCAGCATTTTTGCCCAGAAATCGGCACTGAAGGATGCCAAAAGAGCATTGGGCCGCGACGATTTGAACGAAGCAAGAACATTGATCAAACAGGCGGCAAGCCATGCGGAGACAGCCACTGATCCAGAGACCTGGAAGATATGGGGGGATATCGGCAACAAGGCATTTGACCTGCAGCGTACCAATGCCATGTTGGGCAAGGCTGCCGACAACACGGTGATGTACGACGGTCTGATGGAATCCTACTACCCCTATCTGAAGGCGGACTCACTGGCTGAGCTGCCCGACGCAAAAGGAAAGGTGAAAAACAAGGTGCGGAAAGACATCGTAGGCATCCTGCGTGCCAACCATCCCTTTTACATCAACGGGGGCGTACACTTTAACGACCTGGGGAACTACAAAAAAGCAGCCGACTTCTTCGAGGTTTACTGGAATATCCCCACACTGCCAATATTCAAGGGTGAAAGCAATGCCTTCACACTCGACAGCACCTACCAGACAATCAAGTATTATGCCATCATCACCGCCATACAGGGGGAGGACCACAAGCGTGCACTGGGCATGCTGGAGAGGGCTGCCAAAGAACCGTTCATCGAAAACAGCGCCTACAAGGAGAGCGACATCTATGAACTGATGGCCAGCGAAAACCTGCAACTGGGAGACTCTGCCAAGTTCATCGAGATTCTTTACGAGGGATCTGATAAATTTCCTTCCAGCAACTATTTCACACCCAACCTGGTGAATGTGTTCATCCGTGAGGGTAACACCGAAAAAGCAATGCAATACCTGGACAAGGCGATTGAGAACAATCCGGAGAACAGTTGTGACCTCAACAGCGTGAAAGGAGCCCTTTTGGCTGAAAAAGGTGATTTTAACGGTGCCGAGGCAGAGTATCGGAAAGCACTTGTGCAAGATCCCAACTGTGAAAGGGCGCTCGAAAACATCGCTGTCAACTTTATCCTCCAAGCGCAGGATCTGAAAGAAAAGACAGCCATGATGACCGACAGACAGCAGCAGGTGATTAACGACACCCTGACGGTAGAACTATACCAGAAAGCGCTGCCATCACTCGAGAAATATGTAGATCTGCTCAAAGGACGTGCGGCCGATGCACACGACATCGAATCGGCACTCTTGAAGTTGAGAAATGTATATTACAACCTGAGCAGCCTTGGCGTCGATAAGTCGAAAGAACTGGAGGCAGTTGAAAAAGAACTCAATCTCTGATTCCATTCCCTGCACAAAAAAAAACATCAAACCCGGGAGGCTGTATCAAAATTGAGACAGCCTCTTTTTTCTATCGGGTAGTGGTGCGCATTCACTCATTTCTTCTCGTGCCTCAATCGCAATTCAAAATTAAACATAATAGTAATTATAGGCTTTTTATTCCGACATGAATGGCACCAACTTTTGGCATCAAGGTCCGGATGAACGGTGAATATTTATTATCTTTGCACAAACCGATGAAACCAACATTTGATGAGCAATCAACGTTACGATCAGCGAGGTGTTTCTGCATCGAAGGAGGATGTGCACAACGCGATTAAAAATATTGACAAGGGTCTTTATCCAAAAGCATTCTGTAAGATTGTGCCCGATTATCTGGGCAATGATCCGGACTACTGCAACATCATGCATGCCGATGGTGCCGGCACCAAGTCGTCGCTGGCCTACATCTACTGGCGTGAGACCGGCGATCTGACCGTCTGGAAAGGCATTGCGCAGGATGCGCTGATCATGAACCTGGACGACCTGCTCTGTGTGGGAGCCACCGACAACATCCTGTTGTCCTCCACCATTGGGCGCAACAAGAACCTGATTCCTGGTGAGGTGATTGCAGCCATCATCAACGGTACCAACGAGTTGTGTGAAGACTTGGCCACACTGGGTGTGAAGATCTATCCCACCGGTGGTGAAACGGCCGATGTGGGTGATCTGGTGCGTACCATCATCGTGGACAGCACCGTCACCTGTCGCATGAAGCGTGCCGATGTGATTGACAATGCCCGCATTCAGGCAGGTGATCTGATTGTGGGACTCTCCTCCTCGGGCCAGGCTACCTATGAGAAGGAATACAATGGCGGCATGGGCAGCAATGGACTCACCTCGGCCCGTCACGATCTCTTTGCCAACTACCTGGCGGAGAAATATCCGGAGAGTTATGACAATGCAATCCCTGCCAGTCTGGTTTACTCGGGAGGCATGAAGCTGACCGATCAGATCGAAGCGCTGGGGATCGATGCCGGCAAACTGGTGCTCTCCCCCACCCGCACCTACGCACCTGTCATGTCACAGATTATCAAGGAATTAGGAGGTAATATTCACGGAATGGTGCACTGTTCCGGAGGAGCACAGACAAAGATACTCCATTTCCTGGGTGATCAACTCAAAGTGGTAAAAGACAACCTCTTTCCCGTTCCACCTCTCTTTGAACTGATTCAAAAACATTCCAGTACCGACTGGCGTGAGATGTACAAGGTATTCAACATGGGTCACCGCATGGAAATTTACCTGCCGGAGACGTATGCACAACAGGTGATAGAGATTGCCCGCTCTTTTCACATCGATGCACAGGTGGTTGGTCGTGTGGAACAGTCGGAAAAAAGAGAACTGCTCATTGAAAGTGATAAAGGCCGTTTTCTCTATTGAGAGAGCAGCAGCGATAGAATGTATGTCAGATAACAGATTGCTCGACAAGCTACAACATCTGGTCTCCCGTTTTGAGGAGGTCTCCACACTGATCACCGACCCATCGGTAATCGCCGACATGAACCGTTTTGTGAAGCTCAACAAGGAGTACAGCGAACTGCAGAAGATACTGGAGGTACGCAACCGTTACAAAGCGGCAATGGATGGCATCGAGGAAGCACGTCAGATACTAGACAATGAAAATGATGCCGACTTGCGGCAGTTGGCCAACGAGGAGCTGACAGCCAACAACGAGATGCTCCCCACACTGGAGGAGCAGATCAAGCTGTTGCTGATACCGGCTGACCCGGAGGATGCCAAGAACGTGATCATGGAGATCCGCGGTGGCACGGGTGGTGACGAGGCTGCCATCTTTGCCGGTGACCTCTTCAAGATGTACAGCAAGTATTGTGAAAACAAAGGGTGGAAGGCAGAGGTGACAAGCCTCACCGAGGGCACCGCCGGCGGCTTCAAGGAGATCATCTTCACCGTCACAGGCAACGATGTATACGGCACCCTCAAGTATGAATCGGGGGTGCACCGTGTCCAGCGGGTACCCCAGACAGAAACACAGGGACGGGTACATACCTCGGCAGCCACTGTGGCAGTGCTGCCCGAAGCGGAGGAGTTCGACCTGGAGCTCAATCCTGCCGACATCGATTTCCATACCGCCCGCTCCAGTGGAGCCGGAGGACAGAACGTCAACAAGGTGGAGACCAAGGTGCAGCTCACCCACAAACCCAGCGGTATTGTGGTGGTCTGCCAACAGGCCCGCTCACAGCTGCAGAACAGGGAGCTTGCCATGCAGATGCTGCGGACAAAGCTCTATGACATCGAGCTCTCAAAAAGACAGGGCGACATCGCCTCGCGTCGCAAGACGATGGTCTCCACGGGCGACCGCTCCGCGAAGATCCGCACCTACAACTACCCTCAGGGGCGCATCACCGACCATCGCATCAACTACACCCTCTACAACCTCGCCGCCTTCATGGAGGGCGACATCCAGGGTGTGATCGACCAGCTGATGATCAGCGAGAATGCAGAGCGAATGAAAGAGGCAAATCTCTGAACCGGCTACCGGAGAACAGCTACAGCCATCTCCCGTCGATCGGTGACTTGCATCTGGAAACAGTGAACAGAACCAAAGAATGATACATGAACCGGCAACAACTTTTCGAACAGATTCAGCAGAAACAATCGTTCCTCTGCGTGGGATTGGACAGCGACATCAACAAGATACCGGAGCATCTGCTCGAGAGCGATGACCCCCTCTACACCTTCAACAAGACGATTGTGGATGCCACAGCACCTTATTGTGTGGCCTACAAGCCCAACCTGGCCTTTTACGAGAGCCAGGGAGTGCAGGGTTGGCACGCCCTGGAAAAGACGGTGGCCTACATCCGGCAGCGATACCCCCAGCAGTTCATCATCGCCGATGCCAAGCGGGGTGATATCGGCAATACCAGTGAGATGTATGCCCGCACCTTCTTCGACCGGATGAAGATGGACGCCGTAACGGTGGCGCCCTACATGGGTGAGGACAGCGTGAAGCCCTTCCTCCTCCATCCCGAGCGATGGGTAATCCTGCTGGCGCTCACCAGCAACAAGGGATCCGAAGACTTCCAGCTGACAGAAGACAGGGAGGGTGAACCACTCTTCGCCAAGGTGTTGCATCGCTCCCAACAGTGGGCATCTGCCGATCAGATGATGTATGTGGTGGGTGCCACGCAGGGCAGGCTGTTTGAAGAAGTGCGCCAGATCGCACCCGATCATTTCCTGTTGGTACCCGGCGTAGGAGCCCAGGGTGGATCGCTGGAGGAGGTGTGCCGTTACGGCATGAACAGACAATGTGGTTTGCTGGTTAACTCATCCCGAAACATCATCTACGCCGACAGTGGAGAGGATTTTGCTGCTGCTGCTGCCGGTGAGGCAAGAAAGTTGCAACTGGAGATGCAATCGATGCTGGGGAAATATTTGGGTTGATTCAATCTTCTGTAGCTAGAATGAGTGGGCAGGGATCGGAAACAATCTCATCACGATGCGTGTTTACTGTTGAGATTAAAGATTTTTCAGATGAAGCATAAAACAAATCAGATAGACAGGAACGTGGTACAGCTGGTAGCTGCCCAGGTGGTTATTCTCACAACATTGATCCTCCTCACAGGATGGTACTGGCTGGCTCTTTTCCTTGCAGCCGACTTTTCGCTGAGGGCTTTTAGCAGGATTCACTCCCCACTGGCGATGCTGGCCAAAGGATTGACCCGACTACTGAGATCTACTCCCAGACCCATTTTTGCACCACCGAAGCGCTTTGCAGCCGGTATCGGCTTCCTCTTTGCACTTGCCATCGCCCTGTTCCTCTTCCTTCACCTGCCGGTGATCGCATTGGTAACAGGCATCATACTGCTGGGATGTGCGTTGCTGGAGGCCCTCTTCAACATCTGTGTGGGTTGTTACGTCTACAATTGGGTTGTCGCACCACTGGTGAACAGGAAATAGCAGCTCTCTCCCGAAATCATGACCCTGAAACGTAAAATCATCAACGATCCGGTATTCGGATTCATCAGTATCCCGAACGACTTTGTCTATGCGTTGATCTGCCATCCCAACTTGCAGCGGCTGAACCGTATAAGACAGCTGGGACTAGCCCCCTTCGTCTATCCGGGAGCACAGCATACCCGCTTCCACCACTCCATTGGTGCCATGTACCTGATGGATGAGGCACTCAAAACGCTCAAAGAAAAAGGACACACCATCACGGAAGAGGAACAGAATGGTGCGCTGGCTGCCATCCTGTTGCATGACATTGGCCACGGTCCTTTCTCCCACGTGCTGGAGCATGCACTGGTCACCAGCGTGCATCACGAAGCGATCTCACTGTTGATGATGGAGCAGATGAACCGGGAGTGGCAGGGGGCATTGCAGACCGCCATCGACATCTTCACCGACAATTATCCAAAGGGATTCCTGCACCAGCTGGTGAGTGGTCAGCTTGATGTGGACCGGCTCGACTACCTGCGACGCGACAGTTTCTTCACGGGTGTAAGCGAAGGGAATATCGGATCGGCACGCATCATCAAGATGCTCAACTTGAAGGATGAGCGGTTGGTGGTGGAGTCGAAGGGTATCTACTCCATCGAGAACTTCCTGATGTCGCGCCGTTTGATGTATTGGCAGGTCTATCTCCATAAGACCGCTGTGGCAGCCGAGAAGATGCTGATCAACACCTTGCGGCGTGCCCGTCAGCTCTCCATGGAGGGGGAACAGCTGTTTGCCTCCCCCGCACTCACCTATTTTTTGCGGCATGACCCTATTTTGGATGATTTCAAAGGTGATGGCGAAGCATTGAAACGATTCATGGATCTGGACGACAATGATATCTGGACGGCACTCAAAGTGTGGAGCAGACACCACGACACAGTGCTCTCGGTGTTGAGCGAAGCGATGGTCAACCGTCGCCTCTTTAAAATCGAGATCTCAGAGCAACCCTTCGACGCAGCGCGTGCAGAGAAGTTGAAAAAATCATTCGCTGAGAAGTACCGTATCACAGTTGAGGAAGCGGCCTTCTTCATCTCGTCCGACAAGCTATCAACCGACATGTACAGCGAGAAGGATGACAGCATCGATATCCTCTACAAGGATGGATCGGTGAAGGATATCTCATGTGCATCAGACATGCTCAACATCGAACTGCTCTCAAAAAAGGTGGTAAAGCACTATTTCGCTTTCTTGCGCGATGGAGCCGTTTAGAGTGAATTAGCCTGCCATTTTTATGTTTCCTTCTGATCTTCTTCCTCCCCGGCAGGAGCTGGATTCTCGCGGGCGGTGGGTACAAAAAACCAGACCACGATCAAACCAATCAGGCCGAGAGAGAGCACCAATATCCTCAACGGCACAATGTGGATCACCACGAAGGAGGAGAAAAAGACCATCACCAGCATAAAGAGCATGATACCCAGCTTTCCCTTGCGTGTCACCCCTCTGCGACGCTGGTAATTCCTGATGCGGGGTCCTAGCAAAGGATTGTTTAACAGCCAGTTGTATAACCTTTCTGAGCTTTTGGCGAAGAGAAAGGCGGACAACAGTGCCAGTGGGGTTACCGGCAACCCCGGCACCACGATCCCCAGAATGGCCAGTGAGAGTGACAGGGTGCCACCGGCAAGATAGAGCCCCCGCCGGATTCTGTTCTTCTCTATTTTCAGTTTTTCTTTTTCCTCAGGCACGGTAACAGCAGCTTCCTGCAGTGGTGCAGCCTGCTCATTGTTGCGGTTTCTATTCATTGTTTCAATCAGTCTGATGCTGCATCCATTCATATCTGGTGGCAGGGTTGCAAAGATAGCCAAATTCTCAGAACAGTCAAACAGTGATCCTGTTTATACCCACACCTGCATCAACTTACTCTTTTTTTTTTTGGACTTCATCAGAAATCAGTTATCTTTGCATTCATTGTTGGGGTTATTGAACTGTAAACTTCTATTGAACATATGAATCCTATTCAAGGAAAGAGAAAGAAGATCCGGTTGCTTTTTGTTTGTCTGGGTAACATCTGCCGCTCACCAGCCGCAGAGGGAATCATGATGGGTATCGTAGAGAAAAACGGCCTTCAGGACCTGATAACGGTCGATTCTGCGGGCACCTCCGGATGGCATGAAGGTGAGCTCCCGGATGAACGGATGAAGTTACATGGTGAGAAAAGAGGCTACGACATCTGTAGTCGCGCCAGAAAACTCACCAGGCATGATCTCTCATTGTTCGATTACGTCCTGGTGATGGATGAAGACAACTACAAGGCAGTACGGGCAATGGCAGCAAACAGCGAGGAGGCGGAGAAGATTCATCTGATGACTGACTATCTGGTTCAGTTCCGCAATCTACACAACCACATTCCGGATCCTTATTACGGTGATGCCGCAGGCTTCGAGCTGGTGCTTGATCTGCTGGAAGATGCCTGTGAAGGCTTGTTGTTCAGCATCAAGAAAGAACAGATCCTGATATGAAAAAAGGGTGTCACCTGTGACACCCCTCAATTTTTGGGAAACAAATACGTTCAGTAGGTCATTCGACCTTCTGACTTGCCCGCATCCTCAATCATCTGGGTTACCTGGCTGAGTGATGGCAGACGACCTACAAGCTTCTTCTCTTCATTGATCTCCTGCAGCTTGGCATGAAGGTTTTCCGCATTGCGGTTACGCAGCTCCTTGACAGTATCTACGCCTGTAGCCTCAAGCAGTTCCGAGAACTGGGGCCCGATGCCGTTGATGCGAAACAAATCGGCATGATTGGTCCACTTCAAGATCAACTTCTCTTCAATGCCTGTCTCCTTGGCGAGCTCGACACGACCCTTTTTGGCGGCACACCTCTCCAGCAGCTGATCAACTTTGTCGATGCCGGCTTTTTTTAACTTTTCACCATATACAGGGCCAATCCCTTCAATCTCTTCAATTTTATATACCATATCAAAATAGTTTTGGTTAGTTGAAAAATGTCAATGACAACTCACCAAATATAACCATTTTGCTGAATCAGAGAGAGAGCGTACAATCCAAAAGCAATCGTGTGGGGAAAAATTCCATTGTTAGATCATCACCTGACGGTCTGCCGGTCTATTACGAGCTAGTTGGTCATACCACGTAGAGTGAACTGATCGACTCGTTGTTGCAGACCCGCATGATTGAGTCGGCAAACATATCGGCCACCGAGAGGATCTTAACCTTCTCCGATTTCTTGGAATAGGGTATGCTGTCGGTGAAGATGATCTCTTTCAGTTTGGAATTGTCAACCCTGATTGAGGCAGGGTCAGACATCACGGCATGACTGGCGATGGCCCTGACCGAGTTGGCGCCGTTCTCCATGATCAGATCGGCAGCCTTTGTGATGGTGCCTGCCGTGTCCACAATGTCATCAATGAGCAGGATATCCATCCCCGTCACATCACCGATGATCTGCATATCAGAGATCTCGTTGGCTTTCTTGCGCAGCTTGTAGCAGATCACCATGGGACATCCCAGGAATTTGGAGTAGGCACTGGCCCGTTTGGTACCTCCCACATCGGGTGTGGCAATCACCATGTTTGCCAGGTTGAGCTGTTTCACATACTCCACGAAAACACCGGAGGCATAGAGATGATCCACCGGCACGTTGAAGAAACCCTGAATCTGATCGGCATGCAGATCCATTGTGATCAGCCGGTTGATGCCTGCAGCAGCCAGCATGTCGGCAATCAGCTTGGCGCCAATGCTGACGCGTGGTTTGTCTTTGCGGTCCTGCCGCGCCCAACCGAAATAGGGTATCACGGCTACGATCGACTTGGCGGATGCTCGTTTGGCGGCATCGATCATCAGCAACAACTCCATCAGGTTGTCGGAATTGGGAAAAGTGGACTGGATGAGAAACACCTGCTTGCCCCGGATCGATTCTTCGTAGGAGACGGCAAACTCACCGTCGGCAAAGTGTTCGATAATCATGTTGCCCAGAGGGCATCCCAGGCTGTTACACACCTTCTCGGCAAAATAACGTGATTTTGTACCCGAAAAGATTTTAAAAGGTCTATCCTGCATGCTTTTTTTTGAAATTTGGTTCTGATCGTTCAATGTGACACTTCTCCCAATGATGTTCGAATGACAAGACAAAAGTACAAAAACAAACCACAATAAAGGTATAAATCACAAAAAAGTGATGCGGTAAATTTCCCCACTGTAGCCATCGATCTTTACACGGTAGGGAAAACCAACCGTGAAGAGTAGCGTCTCTTCCTCATTTCGCAACAACGGCGTCAGGGTGCCTTCGCTGCTGTCCCGAATTCCAAAAAAGTCAAAGGCATGTTGTGGGATATGAATGGTACACTCACCGGGTGCCTGGTCGAAGTTGGTCACCACCAACAACAACTCTTTCTCAGACCCTCGTAGAAAAGCAAACAACCTGCTGGAGTCAAACTCATTGTTTCGGTAGTTGGCTGGCATCAGGTCGTAAAAGAGACCATTGGAGAGCGCTTCCGTTTCGTTACAGAGTGTGATGAGACGCTTGTAGAAGGCCTGGAGCTCCCTCTCACGCTGGGTTAACAGCTCTCCGTCCCATTTTCCATTGTTGTTCCATCGGCGCAATGTCTCCAACGACCAATAGTCGAAGATGGTGGTCCGGCCGTTTATCCCGCTGAATCCCTCGTTGTCCATACCGCGCTCTCCCAGTTCCTGTCCATTGTAAACCATCACCGGATTGCTGTTTACCGTGCAGGTTACAATCATGGCAGCCTTCCCATTGTGGCCCTCTTTCAAGAAAAAATCGGATGCCAGTCGCTGTTCGTCGTGGTTCTCCATGAAATTAAGCATCCGTTGTTGGATCGAACCCACCTGATTCAATGCGAAGGTGATGTCGGAAGATGGTCTGTAACCACAGGAGACCTCACGCAGCACATCATAAAGGCCCACCTTGTCGTAAAGGTAGTCGAACAGGTTCTCACCCAGGAAATCGTGATAGACCGTCGGGTTGTAAATCTCAGCCAGAAAGATGATGTCAGGGTATTGTTTTTTTACTTCCGGGATGGCCCACTGCCAGAAAGGGAGGGGTACCATCTCAGCCATGTCGCAACGGAAGCCATCGACCTTCTTTGCTGCCCAGAATAGGAGTATGTCTCTCATCTTGAGCCAGGTATCAGGCAGCGGATCAAAATGGGGCTGCATCCCATTGAGATAATCCACACCGTAGTTGAGTTTCACCGTCTCATACCAGTCGTAGATGGTAGGCATGTGGGTGAAGCAATCGTTGCCAGTAGCTCGTGCAGGCGACTCCCGATAGGTAGTGTCTGTTTGCTTGTCGGGCGGTAGCTGTATCTTCAATGAACGGTCGGGAAGATAGTAGAAATTGTTTTGGGGCGAGAAAGCAACAGATGGATCATCATCCTCGCCAAAGTCGCGGACACCGGTAGACCTGGCAATTGAACGGTAGTCGCGTGCCAAATGGTTGGGTACGATGTCGGTGATCACCTTTAATCCGGCCTGGTGTGTGCGCTCCACCAGCGTTTCGAACTCCTCCATCCGCCGGGACAGATCTTCAGCCAGATCG
Source organism: Bacteroidota bacterium (assembly GCA_023399295.1). Taxonomy (GTDB): domain Bacteria; phylum Bacteroidota; class Bacteroidia; order Bacteroidales; family Dysgonomonadaceae; genus Proteiniphilum. Next base: position 9,374 of record JAEWQF010000009.1, on the reverse strand, counting down.
GGATCCACATCGTAGTAGTCTCTGATGGCATAGGGTGAACCTGCCTTGCCCTTGATCAGCTCCGGATACTGTTTCGGAATGCCCGCTGCAGTGTAGTCGGTCGTCGAGGCATGTGCCGGCACACCAATGTACCAGACATGGGTATACCCCGACTCGCTCAGTTGCCGGAGCAGGTATTGGCTGATCTCATTGAACCTACCGCATCCGTTTTCAGTCAGTGTTCCGTTGAGCTGGTTGGTGCCATTCGTGTTGGTGAAGAGACGTGGCATCAGTTGGTAGATGAACAGTTTTTTTTTCATTTCCTCTCTTCATTTTTGTTTGCCTTTCTGACAGTGATCTTTTCCAGGCGGGCCTTCACTTTCTCCTCAAGCATCGCATGCCGGTGACACCTTCTCACAATCTCCAATGATTTCTTCTCAGCCATCGTAAATGCCGCAGCATGATACCCTGACTCCATGATCCGAAGCTGGCTGTGCAGATCAAACATCGATATTTTTTCGAGTCCTGTTGTCTCAATCAGGATGTCACATTTCAATTTGTCGATCAACGTGTTGGCGTTCGACATCAGGTTGAAGGTTCGTTCCACCATGGTGCGAATCGACTCTTTTTCTGCTGGGGGCATCATCAGTGATACGTTGACACCCAGCAGATAACGACACATCTTTCGGATCACCGTCACCGGGAAGTTTTTCAGGATGCCCCCGTCCACATAGGGAACGCCATCGATCACCTGTGGGTTGAAAATGATGGGAACGGAGCAGGAGGCAACCACGGCATCCACCAGGTCATCACCCTTGGAGAAGACCTTTACAGCTGCCTTCTCCCAGTCGGTAGCGACCACGTAAAAGGGCAGTTGCAGCGCTTCAAAGGAGCTGGACCGCAGGTTTTTCTTCAGGAAATCGTGCAAGCCGGTACTTTTTAAAAAACCGGTGCGAGGTATGGTGAATGACACGAATTCCCGGAATTCCCGTTTGCGAAAAAGATCGACAATCTCATCGGGATGAAAGCCATCGGCATAAAAAACACCGGCCAGCGCACCGGCGCTGGTGCCGGCAATCACATCGGGTTTCAGGCCATACTGTTCCAGTACCTTGAGTGTACCGAGGTGCGCGAAACCTTTTGCTCCGCCACCACCCAGGGCATAGCCCAGAAAATACTCATAACCTGTTCCGAAGATTGACATATGCTACCACCAAAAGAGCTGTTTGTAATATTCTTATACAAATATGCCGAATTTTCACCAATTAAATGGCATCCAACCCAATTTATGCGAGTCAAAATAAAACAATTTTTGTAAATCATTATAAAAAAGCTATCTTGCATCTCAATCGTTGCATAGGAAAAGATCACTGGAATGAAAACAAGAGAAATTGAGAGAGTGGTAAAGGGAACCCGTCAGGTCGACGGCGCAGGTGTCAGTCTGGTACGTGTGTTCGGGTACCATGATGTGCGTGATTTTGACCCGTTTCTGTTGCTGGATGCCTTCGACTCCCATGATCCGGCGGACTACATCAGAGGTTTTCCCTGGCATCCGCACCGGGGCATTGAGACGGTTACCTACCTCATTAAGGGCAGAATCGATCATGAAGACAGCCTCGGCAACAAGGGGACAATTGGTGAGGGTGATTGTCAGTGGATGACCGCCGGCAGTGGCATCCTTCACCAGGAAATGCCCATCGCCTCCGACCGTTTGTTGGGTGCTCAATTATGGGTCAACCTGCCAGGAAAGGATAAGATGACCGCACCAGAATATCGCGACATCACCGCCGACATGGTACCGCAACTGAGCGATGAGAAAGGTGTGATCCGTATACTTTCGGGCAACTATCTCGGCACGGCGGGAGCAATGCAGGCAGCATATGTGAAAGTGCTCTACCTCGATGTGGAAATTAATGCCGGTCAAGCGATTGTCATCCCTACCCCGCCCTCTGAAAATCTCTTTGTTTACATTGTAAGTGGTTTCGGTAACACGGGTGCGTTTTCTGCTCTCATAGCTTCTCACTCGGCCATCCTGTTCAACCGTGGTGATCAACTGATCTTCCGGGCGGGTGACGAAGGATTGCGGTTGTTGCTGCTGTCGGGGGAATCGCTCAATGAACCGGTCGCCTGGGGCGGGCCGGTGGTGATGAACACACAACAGGAATTGATGGATGCCTTTGATGAACTGGAAAAAGGCACTTTCATCAAACACGAGCCTTACTGAATTGTTTCTTTGGCATCCAGGTCTGCTTTCAGTTGATGGATGCTCTTTCCCAAAAGGGGATGAACAAGATCCGGGGCTATCTCACACAAGGGAGTCAACACGAAGTCGCGCCGGTGGAAAAGTGGATGTGGAATTGTCAGTTCCACACTCTCAATGACAAGGTTGCCGGCCATGATCAGGTCAATGTCAATCAACCGGTCAGAGTACCTGGATCCCACACTTTTGTGGATTCTACCCAGTTCTTTCTCAATCTCCCGCGTGATTGCGAAGATGCTGTAAATATCCAAAACACTGTATACTTCGCATACGCAGTTGATAAAATTGTTGGGCGAATCGAACCCCACAGGCACAGTAGTATATAGAGCGGACAGGGATCTGATGTTCCCTATCCGCTCTTCAATCTTTTCGAGCGCTGCTGTGATCTGCCGCTCTCTGTCACCCTTGTTGGAGCCAAGTGACAGGATCACTGATCCAGGGGTGGTTGCGTCTGTTCCCACCCTATTCAATGATCAGCATGGCATCACCATATGCTCCAAAGCGATATTTCTCTTTGATCGCCTCTTCGTAGGCTGCCGTAACAATCTCATATCCACCAAAGGCTGAAGCCATCATGAGCAAGGTGGAATATGGCAGGTGGAAATTGGTGATCAGACTGTTGGTGAGCCCGAACTCATAGGGAGGAAAGATAAACTTATTGGTCCACCCCTCTTTTGGTTTGATGTGTCCGTCGGTACTTACCGTTGTCTCCACGGCACGCAGCACGGAGGTGCCCACGGCACAGATGCTGTGACCCTCATCTTTTGCCCTGTTCACTTGGCGACAGAGATCCTCGGTGATGATCATCTGTTCTGATTCCATCTTGTGTTTGGTGAGATCCTCCACATCGATCATGCGATAAGCACCCAGTCCATTGTGGAGGGTGAGAAACCCAAAATTGATGTCCCTGATCTCCATCCGCTTCATCAGCTCACGACTGAAATGAAGGCCGGCAGCGGGTGCTACCACAGCTCCCTCGTTACGTGCAAAGATATTCTGGTAGCGATCTACATCATCCGGTTCCGCACTCCGCTCAAGATACTCAGGAATGGGTGTCTCGCCAATGGCAAAGAGTTGCTTTTTGAACTCATCATAGGGTCCGTCATAAAGAAACCGGAGGGTACGGCCACGGGAGGTGGTGTTGTCGATCACCTCGGCCACCAGTTCTTCATTTTCACCGAAGTAGAGCTTGTTGCCGATTCGAATTTTACGTGCCGGGTTCACCAACACGTCCCACAGATGTTGATCGGGGTTGAGCTCACGCAGCAGGAACACCTCAATCTTGGCACCTGTCTTCTCCTTGTTGCCAAAGAGTCTTGCAGGAAAGACACGGGTGTCGTTGAAGATGAAAAAGTCTTTGGCTTGAAAGTAATCAAGCACATCCTTGAACACACGGTGTTCCAGCACGCCTGTCTTACGGTTCAAAACCATCAACCGTGCTTCATCACGGTGTGCCGATGGATGCTTTGCGATAAGCTCCTCCGGCAGGTGAAATTTAAATTGCGAAAGTTTCATATATTCTATCTACTATTTGCTCTCTTCAGCGGTCATTCTTATCTGATGATTCAGATAATCATCGACCTCTTCCATCTTCAGGCAGTCGGCCAGGATCACATCACCAACCCGTGTGCGGGTCAGGGCTGTCAGATGTGCTCCCGATTGCAACGCCTCACCAATGTCACGTGCCAGGGCCCTGATGTAGGTCCCTTTACTGCAGACCACCCGAATGGTGATGTCGGGCAGGTCGCATGCCATCAATTCGATACTATCTATAACCAATAATTTGGGTTTAAGTTCAATATCCTCATTCTTCCGAGCCAGTTCATAGGCTCTCTTGCCATTCACCTTCACGGCCGAGAAGCGTGGGGGTATCTGCATGATCTCACCGGTGAACCGGGTGAGGGTCTCTTCCACCAACGCAGGGGTGATGTGACCGGTTGGAAAGAGTCCATCAACCGCTGTCTCTAGGTCGAAGGAGGGGGTTGTTGCACCCAGGCGGATTGCTGCCACATACTCTTTCGTTTCCGCCTGCAAACGATCAATCTGTCTTGTCATCTTGCCGGTGCAGAGGGTCATCACTCCCGTGGCAAGCGGATCGAGGGTGCCGGCATGACCCACTTTCAGCTTTTTGATGCCCAGCTTGTGACACAGCTTGGCACGCACCACGCGCACCACACGAAACGAGCTCCAATGCAATGGTTTGTCGATATAGAGGATCGCTCCTTCAATAAAATCAGTCATTGTGTTACATGCTTACCTGCACATCCAACACGATCAGGATGAGCAGGATTCCTCCCACGATGATGCGATAGTAGCCGAAGGCCCTGAACCCATATTTGGTGAGGAAATCAATGAAAAAACGGATGGCAACCATTGCCACGAGAAAGGCCACCAGGTTGCCTACGCACAACAAAAGGATGTTGTCGGCAAGCATGTCGAGTTGCACCGGGTCCTGCATCAGCTGGTAGAGCTTGTAACCTGCCGCGGCTGCCATGGTAGGCACCGCCAGGAAGAACGAGAATTCGGCGGCATTCTTGCGGTTGAGTCCCGTACCCATACCTCCCACAATGGTCGCCATGGAACGAGATACACCGGGGATCATGGCAATGCATTGGAAGAAGCCAATCTTGAGTGCCCGTTGCCAGCTCATCGTCTGATCAGTCAGGGGGCGATTGAACCAGCGGTCCACAAATAACATGAAGAGGCCTCCAACCACCAGCATCACCGCCACAACGGTCACGCTTTCCAGCATGCTGTCGATCAAATCACCCAACAACAGGCCTATCACACCTGCAGGCAGAAGAGCGACAAGCAGCTTCCAGTAGAAATCATACTTGTTGAAAAAATGCCTTGTGGTGAGCCCAATTTTATCAGTAACCGAGAGCGCATGGGACTCCATCGCTTCTGGTTTCTCCACCCGGTTGAAGCGAAAGAAGCGCTTCCAATAGAGGACTACTACAGAAAGAATCGCACCGAATTGAATGATTACGGTGTAGGCTTTCACAAATGCACTGCTCTCAATGTCGAGCAGCGACTGGGTGATGATCATGTGTCCTGTGGAGGAGACAGGCAGAAACTCGGTCAAACCCTCCACTACGGCAATGATAATAGCTTCAATCAATGTCATGAAAATGATGTCAATAGGGCGTCACGATTGGTTCTGATTCCCCTCACTCTTCCCTTTTGAGGGGTAAAGGATCCCTACAATCATCAGGACAAAGCCGGCGAGGAGTACAACAGGTGCCACCCTGATCCGCCTCACACTGAATATATCCGGCTCAAAACCGCTCTCGGTGGTGGCAGGACCTGTCATCAGCAGGAATCCTGCAATGAGAAACAGGAGCGCAATGCCACAAATAATCAGGTTTGATTTGCTTAACGCTAAGTTCTTCTGGGACATTTCTTTCGATGTTTATACGTAATAAAGCTGATCGGACTGCATCTTCACATACCTGTTCACAGCAAAAGCTGTAGCCAGTGAGGAGATCACCACCCCCATGAGGATCACCACCGTGAAGACGATTGCAAGATCGGTAGTGGTGATGATGGGTTGCAATGTCGTATACTCCCTGTTGAAATAGCTGATCATCCCCAGGATCATTGCATCGGCCAGGATACCGGCGATGATGCCGGTGTAGATGTTGTGCACCACGAATGGTTTGCGGATGAAGCTGCCGGTAGCACCAACAAGCTTCATGGTGTGTATGATGAACCGTTTGGAGTAGACACTGAGCCGAATGGTATTGCGGATCAGTGTAAATGAGATGAAGAGCAGCACCAGTGCCAGCGCGACCAATACTGTCATCACCTTCGACAGGTTGTTGTTGATCAGGTCGATCGCTTCCTGCTGATAGAGCAGGTCGCTCACAGTGCTTTCCTGGCGGATCACCTTGTTGATCACTTCGATGCTATCACTGTTTGCATATTCGGAATGAAGGAAGATCTCGATGCAATCGAGGGCGGGGTTGTAACCCAGCAGCTCTTCCGGGTCGTCACCCAGCTCTTTGATCAGTTGTGCTTTGGCCTCTTCCTTGCTGATGAAGCGTGACGAACGCACGAAGGGTTGTGCGTCGATACGTTGACGGATGTTGTTGATTTGTGCATCGGAGACACCTGCTGAGAGCATCACGTTGAAGCTCATGTTCTCCTTCACCTGTTTCGAGAGGCCGTTACCCATGAAAAGCACCAACAGGGTGACACCCAACAGCACCAATACCAGCGTGATGCTGATGGTGGAGGTGATCTTTGCATTGAAAAAACGGGCTGCAGATACTTTTTTCTTGTTCGACATAGGCACTTCGGTAGGCGAAAGGCATGCGTTGTGTAAAACAGACTATTCCAAATTAAGTTGCAAAGTAATACAAAATCTCGCACAATACAAGTGAGAAAGGATTTTATTTTCACCCCTTCTTCACCGGACTGAGTCCCATCTCACGCGCCCGTTCCAGCATGAACCGATAGGCGGCATCGTGCTCGTTGGGTATCACACCGTCGAGGATCGCATCCTTGATGGCTGTCTTCAGGATGCCAATCTCGCGACATTCAGGCAGTCCGAAAAGCGCCATGATCTCAATGCCATCTACCGGTGGCTGGAAATTGCGCACCCGATCCTTCTCTTCAATCTCGCGCAGCTTGCGACGTACAATCTTGAAGTTGGTGATGAAGCGGCGTACTTTCACCGGGTTCTTGGAGGTGATATCAGCCTCGCAGAGCGTCATCAGGTCGTCGATGTCGTCACCCGCATCGAACAGCAGACGGCGCACAGCCGAGTCGGTCACCTCATCCTCCACCAGTTGCATGGGACGCATGTGGAGGGATACCAGCTTCTGTACATACTTCATCTTCTCGTTCTGGGGCAGCTTCATCCGGTGGAAAATGTGTGGGATCATCTTCTCACCCACAAAGTTGTGGTTGTGAAAGGTCCATCCCAATTTGGGATCCCACCGCTTCGTCACCGGCTTGGCAATATCGTGGAGGAGTGTAGCCCAGCGCAACCAGAGGTAATCTGTTTCACGGGCAATGTTGTCGAGCACGGAGAGCGTATGGTAGAAATTATCCTTGTGCCCAACCCCTTCTTTTGTTTCTGCACCTTTCAATGCGGTTAGTTCAGGGAAGAGAATATCCAGCAGTCCTGTCTTCTCGAGCAGAATGAAACCAACTGACGGCCTGGGTGCGAGGATGATCTTGTTCAATTCGTCGCTAACACGTTCCATCGAGACAATGGAGATGCGATCCCTGTTGCGCGTAATGGCATCGAATGTATCGGGATGGATGTCAAAGCCGAGCTGCGTGGCAAACCGTATGGCACGCATCATCCGCAACGGGTCGTCGCTGAAGGTGATGTCCGCATCGAGTGGCGTGCGGATGATCAGATCCTCCAGATCCTGCATCCCATTGAACGGGTCCAGCAGCTCCCCGAAGCGGTCGCCGTTCAGGCAGAAAGCCATGGCGTTGATTGTGAAGTCGCGCCGTCGCTGGTCATCTTCGAGGGTTCCATCCTCCACAATGGGTTTGCGCGAATCACTCCGGTATGATTCCTTGCGCGCACCGACGAACTCAATTTCATACTCCTGGTGTTTTATTTGCGCTGTCCCGAAATTCTTGAAGAGTGTCATGTGCGCCTCTCTTCCCAGCTTGCGGGCGACGGCAGTTGCCAGGTCGATTCCTTTGCCGATGGCCACCACGTCAATATCTTTCGAGGGACGACAAAGGAAAAAGTCACGCACAAAACCGCCAATCAGGTAGCAATCCAGGTGCATCTCATCGGCAGAACGAGAGATCAGTCTGAGGAGGGGTGTATCAATGTGGGCCTGTATCTCATCGCGTGATATATTCATATTCAATGGACTCTTTTGGGTAAAATCAGCACCACAACACGGTTCGGTTTGGAGGTCTGATGATCTGTTACGATTTGCAAAATTACAATAATTGTTTTTTAAAGCCATTTATATGCCGATTATATTTGTAATTTTGCCGTTGTATCCGTTGTTAAACAGGTTATTTTTTGTAGGTTGATATATATTCTCGGTATGCGTTATACACTTCAAATACTGTCACTCTGGTTGATGCTGCTCTTCGTGATCTCCTGCGGTGGCAGAGACAGTGGTGCCAAAGCCTATCTCAGTGAAGCCGTCACTGCCTACGAAATTGGAAATTATGCATTGTCCAAGTTAAAGATAGACAGCATAAAAATCATTTTTCCTGAATCTTTTAATGAGATTGATTCCGGTCATAAGCTGATGCAGAAAGTGCGCATGGCAGAAAACAGGCGCAACATCACCTACTGTGACTCCGTGCTACGTGAAAATTACATACTCCTGAACAAGATGCTTGTCGATTTCGAGTACGTGAGAGACGCCCGGTACCAGGAATTTGGCGAGTATTACCCCAAAGTCTACCCGCACCGCTCCTCACTTGAACGCAACGGCCTACGATCCGGTGTGCGCGACAAAGGGGCATTGTTCATTGAAAGTGTCCTTACTGGCAATGCCGTTCAACACAACCGGATCAGGGTCACCGCCCCCGATGGCAGTTTTGCAGAGAGCGGAGTGGTCACCGCCGATGGTCTCAACTACCGTTTCAACACGCTCGACAGGCATTATGAGGTTGTGCGCTACACCGGCAAGGATGAACAGGGTGTAGCTGCATACATCCACACATACAGCGACATGCCCCTCACCCTGCACTTCATCGGCAACAGCACGGTGAAAGTGCTTCTCAGCGATGCAGCAAAAAAAGGGATTAGCCGTTCGTTCGAGCTCTCCACCCTGTTGCTCGACATCGAACAGCTTAAGTTCGAGAAAGAGCGGAGTGAGCTGCTGATCCGTTACCTGGAGAGTCGCAGCGACAGCCTGCGACTTGACAATCGTTGATTCTGCCCCCACATCCTGTATCTCCCATTCAAATACATTATCTGTCACAGATCCAATGGAATCACAAAAAAGTACCCATTTTTCCTGTGATTCATGAATCGATTTCGAAAAGTTTGATTTACCTTTGTCGTGAATTTTGGTGTTGCTCACTTCACACGGCTTCGAAGTGAACGATGAAAAGGGAATCAGGTGTAAATCCTGAACAGACCCGCTGCTGTAAGCTCCGCTTATGTGCTGAACAAAGACCTCAATTGCCACTGTCC
>JAEWQF010000055.1 GCA_023399295.1 Bacteroidota bacterium | reverse complement strand
CTGCAAATCCATCTCCCCCGGTAGGACCCGCATTGGGTTCCAAAGGGATCAACATCATGGAGTTTTGCAAGCAATTCAACGCCAGAACTCAGGACAAAGCCGGTAAAGTGTTGCCAGTGGTAATCACCTATTATACCGACAAGTCGTTTGATTTTATTGTTAAGACACCACCGGTTGCGATTCAGTTATTAGAAGCCACGAAGCTCAAGAGCGGTTCGGCAGAACCCAACCGTAAGAAGGTTGCTGAGGTTACCTGGGAACAGGTGCAAACAATTGCCGAAGAGAAAATGACCGACTTGAACTGCTTCACCATTGAATCAGCAATGCACATGGTAGCGGGAACGGCTCGAAGCATGGGTATCACAGTGAAAGGGGATTTCCCGGAAAATAATCACAACTAAAACTTCAATTGAGAAATGAGTAAACTGACAAAAAATCAAAAGTTGGCTTTCAGCAAGATTGAAGTGGGCAAGTCCTATACACTGAAAGAAGCATCTGCACTGGTGAAGGAGATTACCAACACCAAATTTGATGCTTCCGTAGATATCGATGTACGCCTCGGCGTAGATCCGCGCAAAGCTAACCAGATGGTGAGAGGCGTTGTCTCTTTGCCACACGGGACAGGTAAACAAGTAAGAGTTCTTGTATTGTGTTCTCCAGAGGCTGAAGCCGATGCGAAAGCAGCGGGTGCAGACCATGTAGGACTCGATGAATATATCGACAAGATTAAAGGAGGTTGGACCGATGTGGATGTGATCATCACACAACCGCAGATCATGGGTAAGATCGGAGCGCTGGGCCGTATATTGGGTCCCCGCGGACTGATGCCTAACCCAAAGAGCGGTACTGTTACCCCCGACGTGGCCAAGGCCGTGCAGGAGGTAAAACAGGGGAAGATCGACTTTAAGGTAGACAAAGCAGGTATCATTCACACCTCTGTTGGAAAAGTATCTTTTACGCCGGAACAGATTCGAGACAACGCGAAAGAATTTATTCAAACGTTGATCAAACTGAAACCGACTGCGGCGAAAGGCACTTATGTGAAGAGTATTTATCTTTCCAGTACGATGAGTCCAGGTATCAAAGTGGACCCGAAATCGGCAGAAGAAATCTAATGAACGAAACAGAAATCTATGAAAAAGGAAGATAAACAACAAATTATCGCACAGATCGCAGCCAATCTCCAGGAGTATGAAAACTTCTATCTTGCTGACATTGCCACACTCAATGCGGCAAAAACAAGCAAGCTGAGAAGGGAATGCTCGAAGGAGGAGATCAAGCTGATGGTGGTGAAGAATACCTTGCTGCAGAAAGCTTTCGAATCGCTCGAAGGAAACTATGAAGAGCTCTATCCCATATTGAAGGGGAATACGGCCATCCTGTTTTCCAACGCGGCGAATGCTCCTGCCAAGCTGATCGACAAGTACAAAGCCGACAAAGTACCCGCATTCAAGGGAGCCTTCGTACAGGAGAGCTTCTTTGTGGGCGCCGATGCATTGCAGCTCCTTGTCAGCATCAAGAGCAAGACAGAGCTGATTGGCGATGTGATCGCACTGTTGCAGTCACCTGCAAAGAATGTGATCTCCGCACTCCAGTCGGGTGGCACGCTGCTCCATGGGGTACTCAAAACATTGTCGGAGAAGGAAGAAGCCTGATCATCAGGCTCTGTTACGTGTGATCGCTGCCGCAGGCAGTATGGAGGAGAACACCTCCCAAAAAACAACAGCAACAAAAACAGAATTAGTAATCAATTTAAACCAATACAACAATGGCAGACTTAAAAAAATTTGCTGAAGAATTAGTGAACTTGACCGTTAAAGAGGTAAACGAACTGGCTGAAATCCTGAAAACGGAGTATGGCATCGAACCGGCTGCTGCCGCTGTAGCTGTGGCTGCAGGTCCTGCAGCTGCTGAAGCAGTAGTGGAAGAAAAGACCTCTTTCGACGTGATCCTGAAGAGTGCAGGTTCCGCCAAGCTGGCTGTAGTGAAGGCAGTGAAGGAACTTACCGGACTCGGCCTGAAAGAAGCAAAAGACTTAGTGGACGGAGCTCCCAGCGAATTGAAAGCAGGTGTAACAAAAGACGAAGCAGATGCTTTGAAAAAACAACTTGAAGAGGCTGGAGCAGAAGTTGAGCTTAAATAACATTTACCTGAAATAGGTGAATATGGTTAGGAATCTTCTTCCGGAAGATTCTTAACCTTTTGTGTCAATATATATTAGGTTCAAAAACTCATTTCCATGTCTTCAAATAACGCCAACCCAAGAATCAATTTTGCGTCGATAAAAAATCCGCTCGACTTCCCCGACTTTCTGGAAGTACAGTTGAAATCGTTCCAGGATTTTCTCCAACTCGATGCACCTCCCGAAAGCAGAAAAAACGAAGGATTGTACAAGGTTTTCACGGAAAACTTCCCCATTGCGGACACCCGTAACAATTTTGTCCTTGAGTTTTTAGATTACTATGTAGATCCTCCCCGCTATACCATCGATGAGTGTATCGACAGAGGGCTTACCTACAGTGTGCCACTAAAAGCCAAGCTCTATCTTTACTGCACCGACCCCGATCATGAAGACTTCACACCTGTGATTCAGGATGTGTATCTGGGCACCATCCCCTACATGACCGACAAGGGTACTTTCGTGATCAACGGGGCAGAACGGGTCATCGTATCGCAATTGCACCGTTCACCCGGCGTTTTCTTCGGACAGAGCATGCATGCCAATGGCACCATCCTTTATTCTGCACGTATCATCCCCTTCAAGGGATCATGGATTGAGTTTGCGACCGACATCAACAGCGTGATGTATGCCTACATCGATCGCAAAAAGAAATTACCCGTCACCACACTGCTTCGGGCCATCGGTTTCGAGAGTGACAAGGATATCCTCGAGATCTTTGACCTGGCCGAGGAGGTGAAGGTGAACAAGACCAACCTCAAGAAGGTGGCTGGTCGCAAGCTGGCCGCCCGTGTATTGAAATCATGGATGGAAGACTTCGTTGACGAAGACACCGGTGAAGTGACCTCCATCGAACGCAACGAGGTGGTGATTGAACGTGAGACAGTGTTGGAAACGTCTCACATGGATGACATCCTTGAGTCGGGTGTCTCTTCCATCCTGTTGCACAAGGAGTCGGCAAACACATCAGACTACTCCATCATCTACAACACCCTGCAGAAGGACCCCAGCAACTCGGAGATCGATGCCATCCGGCACATCTACAGGCAGTTGCGCAGTGCCGAGCCGGCTGACGACTCGAGTGCACGTGAGGTGATCAACAACCTCTTCTTCTCGGAGAAACGTTATGACCTGGGTGATGTGGGTCGTTACCGCATCAACAAGAAACTGAATCTCAACATCGATGTTGACACCCGTGTACTCACAAAGGAAGACATCATCGAGATCATCAAATACCTGATCGAACTGATCAACTCAAAGGAAGTTGTCGATGACATTGACCACCTCAGCAACCGCCGTGTGCGTACCGTGGGTGAACAGCTTTACACGCAGTTCGGTGTGGGTCTCAACCGCATGGCACGCATCATCCGTGAACGGATGAACGTGCGTGACAACGAGGTGTTCACACCCATCGACCTGATCAACGCCAAGACGATCTCGTCGGTGATCAACACCTTCTTCGGCACCAACGCCCTCTCGCAGTTCATGGACCAGACCAACCCGCTGGCGGAGATCACGCACAAGCGTCGTCTCTCGGCACTCGGTCCCGGTGGTCTCTCACGTGAGCGTGCCGGTTTCGAGGTGCGCGACGTGCATTTCACGCACTACGGTCGTCTCTGTCCCATTGAGACACCGGAAGGGCCCAACATCGGTCTGATTTCATCGCTCTGCGTCTATGCCAAGATCAACGACCTGGGATTCATCGAGACACCTTACCGCAAGGTGGAGAGTGGCAAGGTGAACATCAAGAACAACGAGGTGATTTATCTGGCGGCCGAAGAGGAGGAAAACAGGCTCATAGCACAAGGCAACGCCCCGCTCGACGAGAAGGGCAAGTTCATCAATACCCGCGTGAAAGCGCGTCAGGATGCCGACTATCCGGTTATTGCACCGGAAGAGGTTGAACTGATGGATGTCTCTCCCATGCAAATCGCATCCATTGCGGCATCACTCATCCCCTTCCTGGAGCATGACGATGCCAACCGTGCGCTGATGGGATCCAACATGATGCGCCAGGCGGTACCGCTGATGCGCACCGAAGCACCTGTTGTGGGCACCGGTATTGAGAGTCAGGTGATCCACGACTCGCGCACCCAGATCATGGCAGAGGGTAATGGTGAGATCACCTATGTGGATGCCACCACCATCAAGATTAAGTATGAACGCAGCGAGGAACAGGAATTCACCAGTTTCGACGATGCGGTGAAGAGCTATACCATTCCCAAATTCCGGAAAACAAACCAGAACACCACCATCGACCTGCGTCCAATCTGCCAGGTGGGTCAAAAGGTGAAGGCGGGTGACATTCTCACCGAAGGGTATGCCACCGAGAATGGGGAGCTGGCTATCGGTAAAAACCTGAAAGTGGCATTCATGCCCTGGAAAGGATACAACTTTGAAGATGCCATCGTGCTCAACGAACGAATGGTGAGTGACGACATCTTCACCTCGGTACATGTGGAAGAGTTCTCCCTTGAGGTTCGGGAGACCAAACGCGGACTGGAAGAACTCACCTCCGACATCCCCAACGTGAGCGAAGAGGCCACCAAGGACCTCGATGAAAGAGGTATCGTACGAGTGGGCGCGCGCATCAAACCGGGAGACATCATGATCGGCAAGATCACCCCCAAGGGTGAATCGGATCCATCACCCGAAGAGAAACTGCTGCGTGCCATCTTCGGAGACAAGGCCGGTGATGTGAAGGATGCTTCACTGAAAGCATCCCCCTCACTGAAGGGTGTGGTGATCAGCACCAACCTCTTCTCAAAGGCTTCAAAGAAAGGCAAGACAAGGCTTTCCAGCAAGGCACTGCTGCCCAAGCTCGACGAAGAGTATGAGCTTAAGATGGAGGAACTCAAGAAGGTACTGATTGAGAAATTGCTGTCGCTCACCGAAGGTAAGACCTCGGCAGGTGTCAAGGACTATACCAACATGGACATCGTTCCAAAAGGAGCCAAGTTCACCCACAAAGTATTGAACGAGATCGACTTTCAGTCGGTGCAGCTCAACAAGTGGACCACAGATGCCCACAAGAACGAACTGATCCGTGCCACGGTGATCAACTACCTGCGTCGCTTCAAGGAACTCGATGCCGAGCTGAAACGCAAGCGGTTCGATTTCACCATTGGCGATGAGCTGCCCTCAGGCATCATGCAGATTGCCAAAGTGTATGTAGCCAAGAAACGGAAGATCCAGGTAGGGGACAAGATGGCCGGCCGTCACGGAAACAAGGGTATTGTCTCGCGTATCGTGCGCCAGGAAGACATGCCATTCCTTGCCGACGGGACACCGGTTGACATCGTGCTCAATCCGCTGGGTGTGCCCTCTCGTATGAACTTGGGACAGATATTTGAAACGGTGCTCGGATGGGCCGGCAAAGAGATTGGTGTCAAGTTCGCCACCCCCATCTTCGACGGGGCTTCGATTGACGACCTGAACCAGTGGACTGAAAAAGGCAAGGTGCCCGCATATGGCAAGACCTACCTCTATGATGGCGGTACCGGTGAGCGTTTCGACCAGCCGGCAACTGTCGGGATCATCTACATGCTCAAGCTCGGCCA
>JAEWQF010000037.1 GCA_023399295.1 Bacteroidota bacterium | reverse complement strand
CTCCTGCCACCATCGACATCAACTACATTCTGGCTGAACGAAGTCGCGAACTGTTCGGTGAAGGACATCGCTGGTATGACCTGGTCCGAACCCAGAAATGGGCGGAACTGGCAGCAACCTATACCATTTGTGGTTCGGCTGCTGGTGACCATACGCCGGTGGTATACACCCGTACCATCGAAAAACATCACTACCTGCGTCCCATTCCACAGGGACAGATCGACGGGATGACCATGAGTGAAGAAGAAAAGGCTGCCTATCAGAACCCCGGTTACTGATATGAATTGCAATCATGTCCCTCGAATGAGGGACATGATTGTATTTATAAACATGCCGGATATCGGGTGTGGTGTGCTGCATATCAAGAAATGGCTGCAAGAGAGCGCCATCGAATGGGCTTATCCACGGGAATCAACATACAATTCATTTAGATATGCATCAATTCTATATATAGTATTGATTATTTCGATGCAGCTTTTCCTCATTTCACCCCACTTGTTGCAAAAAA
Source organism: Bacteroidota bacterium (assembly GCA_023399295.1). GTDB lineage: Bacteria > Bacteroidota > Bacteroidia > Bacteroidales > Dysgonomonadaceae > Proteiniphilum. The sequence goes on along the minus strand of JAEWQF010000037.1, from coordinate 81,182 downwards.
TAAGTCTATTTTTGTATCGATCAATGTAAAACCGTATTTGCAACATTTCAACGATCAATTGCGTATTGCATCCTTGGTGATTTTTTTTGTCAGTAAAACTGTGCACGTGCACAGCATAAAAAGGGTCACATTCTGTGAAGGAGAGGAATAATCTGGGAACAATACTTCGGAACGACAAAAAACTTATACCAATCAAAAACAAAGAGAGAACAATGGAAGAACTGACGGCAACAAAGCGCGAGTCACGTGGCTTTTACAAGCTTTCACAGGTACAGCGTATCGGTTTCGGTTCGGGCGACCTGGCACAGAACCTTATCTACCAGACGGTATCAATGTATCTTCTGATCTTCTACACCAATGTCTTCGGCCTACCGGCCGCAACGGCCGCAGTGATGTTCCTGATTGTCAGGCTCATCGACGTGGTGTGGGATCCCATCGTGGGAGCATTTGTGGATAAGCAGAATCCGAAGATGGGGAAATACCGTTCCTGGCTGATACTGGGAGGGGTGCCACTGACGGGGTTTGCCATCCTCTGTTTCTGGAACGGATTCTCCGGCTCACTCCTCTACGCCTACATCACCTATGTGGGCATGTCGATGGCATACACGCTGGTGAATGTACCCTACGGGGCATTGAATGCCTCGCTCACCCGTGACACCGATGAGATCACCAAGTTGACTGCAACCCGTATGTTCCTTGCGAACCTGGGAGGACTGGCTGTTGCCTATGGGATCCCCATCATCGTGAAAAGTCTATCCCCCGACGGACGCATCAACTCTGCCGAGTCGGGCAATGCCTGGTTCATCACCATGACAATCTATGCACTGGTCGGACTGCTGCTCCTGATTTTCTGCTACACCCAGACGAAAGAGCGTGTGGTGATGGATGAGAAGGACACCCATGATGTGAAGGTGTCAGACCTCTGGACAGAGTTCCTCAGAAATCGCCCCCTGCGCGTGTTGGCGTTCTTCTTCATCACCGCATTTGCCATGATGGCCATCGGCAACTCGGCAGGCTCCTATTACATGATCTACAATGTGCACGCCCCCGACATGGTCCCCTACTTCATGGCCCTTGGCTCCATCCCGGCTTTCATCTTCATGCCGATGGTACCAGCCATTAAACGGGCGATCGGCAAGAAACAGATGTTCTATGTCTTTCTCTCTGTGGCGATTTTTGGCATGGGACTGCTTTATGCCATTTCGGTGATACCTGCACTAAAGACACAGGTCTGGCTGGTGTTGGTGGCACAATTTATCAAATCGACCGGTGTGATCGTAGCCACAGGCTATATGTGGGCACTGGTGCCGGAGGTGATCTCCTATGGTGAGCACAAAACCGGCCGTCGCATCTCGGGTATCGTCAATGCACTCACCGGTATCTTCTTCAAGGCAGGGATGGCACTGGGCGGTGTGGTGCCCGGTTTTGTACTGGCTTTCGTGGGATTTGACGAGAAGAACGCCATCACACAGACCCCGTTGGTGGAACAGGGAATCCTTTGGTTGGTTGCGGTGATCCCCGCCCTGTTGCTGATCGTTGCTATGTTCGTCATCTCCCGCTACGAGCTGGAAGATGATGTGATCGACAGGCTCAATATTGAGATTGAGGCAAGACAAGACTGACAAGTACAATGCACAAAAAACAATTATGAAGACAACAAAGATGTTCGACACGCTGTGGGTCGGAGTGTTCATTCTCACCTTTCTTCAAATGAGTTGCTCCACTCCAAAACAAGAGCAAGCGCCTTCACTGAAGGATGCCTTTGAGGATAAGTTCCTCATCGGTACTGCCATGAACGCCAGTCACAATTTTGGCAACGACACGCTCGGCATGCAACTGATCCGGGACCACTTCAACTCGATCGTTGCTGAAAACTGCATGAAAAGCATGCACCTCCAACCTACAGAAGGGGTCTTTTTCTTCGATGAGGCCGATCGATTCGTTGCCTTTGGTGAAGCGAACAACATGCATCTGGTAGGTCATACTCTGATCTGGCACTCACAAGCCCCTGACTGGTTTTTCATCGATGAAAACGGCGAGGATGTGACGCGTGAGGTGATGATAGAGCGGATGCGCAGCCATATCCACACAGTGGTAGGGCGTTACAAAGGTCGTGTGGATGGCTGGGATGTGGTGAACGAGGCAGTCCTCGACGACGGATCGTGGCGCAACACCAAGTTCTACGAGATCATTGGGGAGGAGTACATCAAACTGGCATTTCAGTTTGCCCACGAAGCAGATCCCGATGCGGAGCTTTATTACAACGATTACGCCATGTCACAGGAAGGCAAACGCAACAGTGTGGTGGCATTGGTGAAGAAGCTCCAGGAAGAGGGAATACAGATTGATGGCATCGGCATGCAGGGTCATATGGGGTTGGATTATCCCGATATCGGCGAGTTCGAGAAGAGCATCGAAGCATTTGCGGCCCTGGGTGTGCAGGTGATGATCACCGAGATGGACATCACGCTGCTCCCCTTCCCAGCCGGCGAAACAGCAGAAGTATCGCTCACTGCGGAATACCAGGAGCAGATGAATCCCTATGCCGAGGGACTGCCCGAAGAGGTGGAGGCTGCCTTCAACAAGCGTTACACCGACTTCTTCTCTCTCTTTCTGAAGCATCAGGAGAAGATCAGCCGTGTCACACTCTGGGGCTTGACCGACAAGGACAGCTGGCGCAACGACTGGCCCATCCCGGGCAGAAGCGACTATCCGCTGCTCTTCGACCGCAACTACCAGCCCAAACCGGTGGTGCAACAATTGATCGCCCTGACAGACGAATAACCCAATAAAACAAAATCAAGATGAACGATCCAAGATATCTCGTGCCTGGTGATTACATGGCCGACCCGGCAGTACACGTTTTCAACGGCCGACTATACATCTATCCCTCCCACGATTGGGAAAGTGGCATTCCGGAGAATGACAACGGGGACCATTTCAATATGAAGGATTACCATGTCTTCTCAATGGATGATGTGGAGCAGGGTGAGGTGACCGACCACGGCGTGGTGCTCCGCACCGAAGAGATTCCTTGGGCAGGACGACAGCTATGGGACAGTGATGTTGCCTTCCGGAACGGGAAATACTACATGTACTTCCCGTTGAAAGACAAAAATGACATCTTCCGCATTGGCGTCGCAATCAGCGACAAGCCGGAAGGACCTTTCCTCCCTCAAGAGAACCCCATCAAGGGCAGCTACAGCATCGACCCCTGCATCTGGCCCGACAAGGATGGTGCATATTACATCTATTTCGGTGGTTTATGGGGTGGACAGCTGCAACGCTACCGCAACAACAAGGCATTGGAATGCGCCCAGTTGCCGGAGGGTGACGAAAAAGCGCTCTGCCCGAAGGTGGCACGGCTCAGAGAGGATATGCTGGAATTTGCGGAAGAACCCCGTGATCTGGTGATCCTGGATGAAAAGGGGGCCCCTCTGACAGCTGGTGATACCGAACGCCGCTTCTTCGAGGCATCCTGGATGCACCACTACAATGGCAAGTATTACTTCACCTACTCCACCGGTGACACCCATCTGATCTGTTATGCCATTGGCGACAATCCCTACGGGCCTTTCACCTATCAGGGTGTGATTCTCACACCCGTGGTGGGATGGACCACCCACCACGCCATCGTGGAGTACAAGGGGAAATGGTATCTCTTTCACCACGACTGCGTACCCTCGGAAGGCAAGACATGGCTCCGAAGCCTGAAAGTGACAGAGCTGAAGTACAATCCTGACGGCACCATACAGCCCATTAAAGGAACAGCGGAATAATGCAATTCAAAACACTCTCTCTGGTGATTGGCTTCTGCCTTGCAGCCATCTGTCAACTCAGGGCCGACGATGGCAGCAGGCTCTGGTTGCGCTTTCAGCCACAAGAGATCGGCAGGTTGCCCTCATTCACCCGGATTGGGGGAGATGCCTCATCGATTGCCTACAGCGAGTTTCAACATGCCTGGCAGGAGATGAGCGGCAGCTTCCTCCCGGAGAGAGGGACCAACAATGAGCACACCCTGCTGATAGGTACCCTGAAAGAGCGGCAGATTAGGAGGCTTGTAAAGGGTCAGGAATTGCAGGAATTGGGAAGTGAAGGGTATCTCATCCGCACATTCAAACAGGGGAGCAGTCGCACAACAGTGGTTGCTTCCGATGAGGATGCCGGGCTCCTGTATGGCATCTTCCACCTGCTGCGACTCATCCAAACCGGCTCCTACAATGATTCGCTTGTCATCAGCGAGCAACCCCGCTACGATATCCGCATCCTGAATCACTGGGACAACCTCAACGGGACGGTGGAACGGGGCTATGCGGGTTACTCCATCTGGCAATGGGATCAGTTGCCGCACCACATCTCACCGCTTTACAAGGAATATGCCAGAGCCAATGCCTCCCTGGGCATCAATGCCACGGTACTCAATAACGTAAATGCCACTCCCGATATCCTAACAAGGGAATATCTTGAGAAGGTGAAGCTGATTGCCGATGTGTTGCGGCCCTACCACATCAGGGTCTATCTCTCCATCAACTTCTCCTCCCCCGCAGAACTGGGTGGTCTTGAAAACTCCGACCCGCTCAACCCGGAGGTTGCGCAGTGGTGGAAGAAGAAAGCAACTGAGATCTATCAAATCATTCCCGACTTCGGGGGATTCCTGGTGAAAGCCAACTCAGAAGGACTGCCGGGACCACAGGATTACGGCCGCACCCATGCTGAGGGGGCCAACATGCTGGCCGATGCCCTCAAACCTCATGGTGGCATCGTGATGTGGCGGGCCTTTGTCTACAACCCTACCGAAGAGGATCGTGCAAAGCAGGCCTACAGTGAGTTCATGCCACTCGACGGGCAATTCCGGGACAATGTGATCATCCAGGTGAAGAACGGCCCCGTTGATTTCCAGCCGCGGGAGCCCTTCAGTCCCCTGTTTGGCGCGATGCAACAGACAGCCCTGATGCCGGAGCTGCAGGTCACACAGGAATATCTTGGATTCTCGAACCACCTGGTCTACCTGGCCACACAGTGGAAGGAGTTTCTGGAGAGCGACACCCATTGCATGGGAGAAGGATCGACAGTGGCGAAGAGCACCGATGGTACGCTGTTCAGACACCCACTCACCGCCATTGCCGGTGTGGCGAACATCGGTCTGGATGCCAACTGGAGCGGTCACCACTTTGCCCAGTCCAACTGGTATGCCTTTGGTCGGCTGGCTTGGGATCATACCCTTACGGCAGGAGAAATCGCTGAGGAGTGGATCAGGATGACCTTCAGCAACGATCCGGCCTTCGTGGAACCAGTTCAGGAGATGATGCTCAGTTCATGGGAGACCGCGGTCGACTACATGATGCCGCTCGGATTGCACCATATCTTCGCATGGGATCACCACTACGGCCCCGAGCCCTGGTGTGACATCCCCGGTGCTCGTCGCGACTGGTTGCCACCCTACTACCACAACGCCAGTGAAGAGGGGATCGGGTTCGATCGCTCCACCACCGGCAGCAATGCCGTGGCACAATATGGTGCACCTTTGAGCGAAAAATACAACAAGATCGATACCTGCCCGGAGGAACTGCTACTCTGGTTTCACCATGTTCCATGGAATCATCAAATGAAGAACGGTCGCACCCTCTGGGATGAACTCTGCTACCGGTATGATGGAGGGGTGCAGCAGGTGCGATCGTTTCAAAAGGTATGGGACCGGATGGAGCCCTACCTGGACAGTGAGCGTTTTCGTCACGTGCAGTCGCGCCTCAGGATACAGTCGCGTGATGCCGTATGGTGGAAGGATGCCTGTCTGCTCTACTTCCAGACCTATTCCGGCATGCCCATTCCCTATCAGATTGAGCGACCGGTACATGAGCTGGAAGAGTTGAAAAAGATTAAACTGGAGCTCAGACACCACAATTAGTGTTCAGGGCTTGGTGGTTAGTAGGTTTGAAATTGAATGTGAATCAGGTCATGGTTCGAAGTCAGCGGTTCAGTAGCTTAAAAGTGATTACTTTGGTCAATTGGGATAATCCCAATAAAAGCTGATTGCTGATAGTTGATAATTAAACAGGGAAAATCGGAAAATCAAAATGATTAAAACCTGGAGATGGTTTGGTGAGAAGGATCCCATTACACTGGAGATGCTGCGGCAGATAGGTGTGGAGGGAATCGTAACGGCACTCTATGATCTGCCCCCGGGCGAGGTGTGGCGTGCTGAAGCCATCGACGGGCTCAAGCACACCATCGAAGAGGCAGGACTTGTCTGGTCAGTAGCCGAGAGTCTTCCCGTGGCCGAGGAGATCAAATATGGTGCTTCCACACGTGACCAGCTGATCAGCAACTACAACGAGAGCCTTGTCAATCTGGGCAAAGCAGGGATCAAAACCATCTGTTACAACTTCATGCCAGCCATCGACTGGGTACGGACCGACCTGAACCGGCAACTGCCCGACGGCACCACCACCCTTTACTTCGACCGGATGCGATATGCCTGCTTCGATTGCAAGATCCTACAGCGGCCAGGGGCAGAAGCAGATTACAGCCAGGAGGAGTTGAAAAAAATAGAGCAGCTGTATCTCACACTCAGTGAGGCTGAGAAAACAGCGCTGATCGACACCATCATCGTCAAGACACAGGGATTCATCCACCGCAAGATGAAAGAGGGAGCCGATCCGGTAACCGAGTTCAAGAAGCTGCTGCAACACTATGACGGCATTGACAGGGATGCTTTGAGGGCAAATCTCGCCTATTTCCTCGAGAGAGTTGTGCCGGTGGCAGCTGCTCATGGCATCGTGCTCTCCATCCATCCCGATGATCCGCCCTTCCCGGTATTCGGATTACCCCGCATTGTGAGCCGGGAAGAGGACCTGGAATGGATTATCCGGAGGGTTGACAACCCGAGCAACGGCATCACGCTCTGCGCCGGATCGCTCAGTGCCATTGCGGAAAACAATGTTCCCCATCTGGCACAACGTTTTTCGAAACGAATCGGGTTCGCTCATCTGCGCAGCACGCAGCTCCTGCCCGGTGGTGATTTCATGGAGGCATCACACCTGGAGGGCAATGGCAGGCTGATCGAGGTGATCCGTGCGCTGGAGAAAGCAGTACCTGACATCCCGATGCGGGTAGACCATGGCAGGGTGCTGCCCGGTGACAGGGAGATAGGCCACAATCCTGGATACTCCTTCTATGGAAGAATGTTTGCACTGGCACAGGTGGAGGGTATGATGGCAGTAGTACGAAGAGAGATTGAAGAAAGAAGAGAAAGATAAATCCACAAGCAATGGGAGATTTGTTCAATATAAGAGGGAAAATTATCGTGGTTACAGGAGGCACAGGCATACTGGGCAGCGTGATCGCCACCTATCTGGCAGGTGAAGGAGCCAAGGTTGTGATCCTGGGGCGCCGCCGGGAAACGGGAGAAGCATTGGCGCATGAAATCAGCATCCAGGGAGGTGAAGCGCTGTTCCTGGAGACCGATGTGATGGATGCAACCCGGCTGACCCGTAACAGGGATGAGATACTGAGCAGGTATGGCAAGATCGACGTACTCTTGAATGCTGCCGGTGGCAACATGGCTGGTGCCAACATCCCCCCCGACAAGACATTCTTCGACCTGGACATGGCGCAATTCGACCAGGTGGTACGACTCAACCTCACTGGAAGCGTCTTGCCTACACAGATATTCCTGCAGCCGATGGTAGCACAAAAAAAAGGGGTGATCCTCAACTTCTCCTCCATGGCGGCATTCCGTCCCATGACACGGGTGGTGGGGTATGCAGCGGCTAAGGCCGGTGTAACCAACTTCACCCAGTATCTGGCCACCGAGGTGGCTACAAAGTTTGGCGAGGGAATACGGGTCAATGCCATCGCCCCCGGGTTCTTCCTCACCGAGCAGAACAGGGCGTTGCTTACAAACAGCGACGGATCCTATACGCAACGGGGCCAGGATGTGATCCGGCAAACACCCTTCAGGCGTTTGGGACAACCGGAAGAGCTGTGCGGCACCATCCATTATCTGGTGAGTGACGCCTCCACCTTTGTGACCGGCACCACCATCACGGTAGACGGAGGGTTCAACGCTTTTGCCATGTGACCGGACATGTTGTTCCGAATGAACAGCGCACCGACACCAGCCAATACGACAACAAAAAAGAGAACAACCGATAAAAAAATAAAGAATGTACCTACTTGGATATGACATTGGAAGCTCATCAGTGAAAGCTGCACTGGTGGATGCTGAGAGCGGAAAAACAGTGGCTTCTGATTTTTTCCCGAAAACGGAGATGAGCATGCAGGCCCTTCAGGCCGGCTGGGCGGAACAGGATCCGGAGATGTGGTGGAGCAACCTGAAGCTGGCCAATGCTTCGGTATTGCAACAATCGGGTGTAGACCCGTCAGACATCAAGGCGATCGGCATCTCCTGGCAGATGCATGGGCTGGTGATGATCGACAGGGAGCGTCAGCTGCTTCGGCCATCCATCATCTGGTGCGACAGCCGTGCGGTACCTTATGGTGACAAGGCTTTCAAAGCAATTGGTGAAGAGAAGGCGCTTTCCCACCTGCTCAATTCGCCTGGCAATTTCACCGCAGCCAAGCTGGCATGGGTCAAGGAGAATGAGCCGGAGCTCTATGAACGGATATACAGGATCATGCTGCCGGGCGATTACATCGCCATGAAGCTGACCGACGAGATTGGAATCACCGTTGAGGGGTTGTCGGAAGGTATCTTCTGGGATTTCAAAAACAACAGTCTCTCGCAGGATCTGCTGGATTACTTCGGCTTCGAACGGGAGATGATACCAGCACTCACCCCCATCTTTGGCATCCAGGGGAATGTGACCGAGGTCGTGGCAAAGGAACTGGGATTGCATCCCGGCACACCGGTGAGCTATCGGGCAGGCGACCAGCCCAACAATGCCGTCTCACTCAACGTCTTCAACCCGGGCGAGATTGCTTCCACCGCCGGCACCTCTGGGGTGGTCTACGGGGTACTGGACCAAGTGAAGTATGATCCTCTCTCGAGAGTGAACATCTTCGCGCATGTGAATCACTTGCCGGAACAGACACGCCTGGGGGTGTTGCTCTGCATCAATGGCACTGGGATCCTCAACTCATGGATCAAGAAGAACATGGTGCCCGCAAACCTGGGATACAACGAAATGAATCAGCTGGCCGCACAATCACCCATCGGCGCAAAGGGTATCTCGGTGGTTCCCTTTGGAAACGGTGCCGAACGGGTGTTGGAGAACAGGGATCCCGGCTGTTCCTTCCATGGCATCAACTTCAACATCCACTCCCTCTCCGACCTGCTGCGTGCGGCACAGGAGGGAATTGTTTTCTCCTTCCAGTATGGGATGGAGGTGATGCAAACGATCGGAATGGACATCAAGGTGATCCGGGCTGGCAATGCCAACATGTTCCTTAGTCCCCTCTTCCGGGAGACACTCGCCTCGCTCAGCGGTGCGGTGATTGAACTCTATGACACCGACGGGGCCGCCGGGGCTGCCAAGGCAGCAGGTATCGGTGCCGGCATCTATGCCACGTCGCAGGAAGCATTTGCCTCTTTGCAGAAAATCAGGACGGTAGAGCCCGACAGGCTCCAGGCCGAAAGATACCAGGATGCCTACACAAGATGGAAAAAACATATCTGAACGCAATACAATAACAACTATTTAATTTAAAATGCTCTATGGAAACAGAAAAAAAAGGCAATGAGTATTTCCCCGGAATCGGGAAAATCAAGTTTGAAGGAAAAGAGAGCCGCAACCCGCTGGCATTCCGTTATTATGACCCGGAAAAAGTGGTGTATGGCCGCAAGATGAAAGATTGGTTCAAATTCTCAATGGCGTACTGGCACACACTCTGCGCCGAGTCGAATGATCCGTTTGGGGAAGAGACAAAAGATTTTGAGTGGAACAACGGCGACGCCATCCTGGAGAGAGCCAGGAAGAAGGTGGATGCCGGATTCGAGTTCATGCAGAAGGTTGGTCTCAACTATTTCTGTTTCCATGATGTGGACCTGGTGGAAGAGGGCAACTCACTGGAGGAGTATGAAGCCAACCTGAAAAGCATCGTGGCCTACGTAAAAGAGAAGATGAATGCCACCGGAATCAAACTGCTGTGGGGTACCGCCAATGTCTTCGGCAACAAGCGCTACATGAACGGCGCTGCTACCAACCCCAACTTCGACAGTGTGGCCTATGCAGCAACACAGATCAAGAATGCACTCGATGCCACCATCGAACTGGGAGGAGAGAACTATGTGTTCTGGGGTGGACGCGAAGGATACATGTCACTGCTCAACACCGACATGAAACGGGAGAAGGAACACCTGGCCACCATGCTGAAGATGGCACGCGATTATGCCCGCGCAAAGGGTTTCAAGGGTACCTTCTTCATCGAACCCAAGCCGATGGAGCCCACCAAGCACCAGTATGATGTGGATGCGGAGACTGTGATCGGCTTCCTGCGCGCACATGGCCTGGATAAGGATTTCAAGTTGAATGTCGAGGTGAACCACGCCACGTTGGCTGGCCACACTTTTGAACATGAGCTGCAGTGCGCCGTGGATGCCGGAATGCTGGGATCCATCGACGCCAACAGGGGTGACTACCAGAACGGATGGGATACCGACCAGTTCCCCATCGACCTGAACGAACTGACACAAGCCATGCTGGTCATTCTCAAAGGTGGCGGTTTGCAGGGCGGTGGCACCAACTTCGACGCCAAAACACGCCGCAACTCCACCGACCTGGAAGATATCTTCATCGCACACATTGCAGGCATGGATGCCTTCGCACGTGCGCTTGAGTCGGCTGCAGCCATTCTGGAAGAGTCACCCTATCTCTCGATGCTCAAGGCACGTTATGCCTCATTCGATGCAGGGAATGGAAAAGCTTTCGAAGAGGGCAGACTCTCACTGGAGGATCTCCGCCAATATGCGCTCTCACTCGGGAAGGAACCTGCACAGATCAGTGGCAAGCAGGAGCTCTATGAAGCGATCGTGAACATGTACATTTAACCTGACTACAGGTAGAAAGATCAACGGCCCACCCTGGGCCGCTTGATCTTTCTTTTTTTTCGCATATTCTAACCCTGTTTGAATCTGCATGCTGTCTCCAGCCAGTCTTCAACATATCTATTTTTCACCCATGAACCGGTTAATACACACATTCCGTATCAGAATCATCCTGTCATTCATTCTTTCGTTGCTGTGCTCAACCGCATACGGCGCAGTAAAGCTGCCGCCGCTGATATCCGACAACATGGTGCTGCAAAGGGAGAAAGAGATTCACCTGTGGGGCAGTGCCGATGCAGGAGAAAAAGTGGTTGTGCTGTTTCAGCAAAAAAAACACGAGACAGTTGCCGACAATTATGGCAGATGGTCACTGCTGTTGCCACCTTCCGCTGCTGGTGGCCCCTATACAATGGATATCAATGAGATCACACTGCACAACATCATGGTGGGTGACGTCTGGATCATCTCGGGGCAATCGAATGTGGACCTCCCCATCTACCGGGTGGAGGATCTTTACAAAGAGCTGACCGATACACTCAAAAGAGAGAATGTGCGGTTGCTGAAGGTAGCGAACAAGACCCGTATCGACGGGACTGAGGAGGAGCTGTCGGATACCCGGTGGCGGGTACTGGCACCTGAGAATGTCTCCGATTTCTCGTCAATCTCCTATTTCCTGGCCAACGACCTGTTTGAACAGACAGGCGTCCCGCAAGGGGTGATCGCCACCAGCTGGGGTGGCACACCCATTCAGGCCTGGATTGCTGAAGGGGTTGTGGAAAAATATCCCCACTATTACAACGAAATGCTGCTGATGCGCGACGATGCGTTTGTGTCGCAGGTAAACAGGGCGGCTCAGCATGCCGGGCGTGCATGGAATAACCTGTTGTACAGACTCGACCCGGGGATAGATGAGAAGTGGTATGACCCTGAGTATGATGACAGGCATTGGCAAACGGTAGACCAGTATGACAACAGGGTGTGGACGCGCAACGAACAGGGTCCCTTCAACGGCTCCTACTGGTTCAGACAAGAAATTGAAGTGGATGCGAAGCATGCAGGTGAAGCGGCATTGCTGCGGGTGGGATGTCTTGTTGATGCCGACTCCACCTTCCTGAACGGCGTGTTGGTCGGCACCACCGGCTACCAGTATCCTCCCCGAAAATACACCATACCTGCCGGACTCCTCAAAGCGGGTAAGAATCAGATCACCATCCGGCTGATTGGAGGCAGCAATGCCTCCTTTGTAAAGGATAAACCCTACAAGATTGTGTACGGCAATGGCGACGAACAGCCCTTGTCAACTCACTGGCAATTCAGTCATGGCGCTTTCATGCCGCAGCAAAGGATACAGGCTATCAGCATGCAGAACATTGCCACCGCATGCTACAACAGCATGATCTGGCCCCTACGCCATTACCCGGTGGCAGGAGTCGTATGGTATCAGGGTGAATCGAACACCGGTCGAGCCGAGGAGTATGAAGCATTGCTAGGTGACCTGATGGCAAATTGGCGGGAGAGTTGGAACAATCCCACACTCCCCTTTTTCATTGTGCAGCTACCCGATTTCATGGAACCCCGTGACATGCCCACAGAGAGTGGATGGGTCACACTGCGCGAATCACAACGCAGGGCCATATCAAACGACGATCATGCCGAACTGGTTGTAGGATTGGGTCTGGGTGAATGGAACGACATTCATCCCCTGCGCAAAAAAGAGATGGCTGAACGCGTATCACTCGAGATCCGGAAGAAAATATACGGACAACCGGTGATTGTGACACCACGCCTTGTAAGTGGTGCTGTTTCAGGTGACAGTGTGATTCTTTCCTTTACCGATACCGTGAGGGGCGATGCCGATGGCAAAGTGTATGACGTGGAACTATCTGCCGACGGAAAGTTTTATCGGAATGCAGAAGCTGTCGCAAAAGAGAACAAACTAATCATCCACTGCCCGGGTATGGAGAACCCTGTGAGTGTGCGTTATGCATGGCGCAACACACCTCCCAGGGCCAATTTAAAAGGCAGAACCGGTTTGCCTCTTCCCACTTTCCAATGGGATCTCTCTCAATGATATTGCGGTCTGCCGACGGGTTAAGATCGATGCTGCTCACTGCACATTGAAGGCCACGCGCAACTCTTCGATCTCCTCCTCATTGATGGGTTGCAGCGCTCCGATGGAGGAGGCCATCACCAGTGAGTTGGCTGAGAACTCGGCCACCTCCAGATAATCGAACGTGTTGAGCAGTTTGTCGCCTGTCACAAAGACACTGTCGTTCTCAACCAGTATCACCCTGTTTTTGGCGAACATCTTCGCCACACTGTCCACATCGTTGTAGATCAGCCCAAAAGGAATGGAAGGCACATCCTGCAGGAAGATCCAGCTCTCGGGGATGGTGCGCACATCAAACTTACTGCCGCTCACCGCGTGCGCCATCAGGTTTACCGGCTGCGTACACACTATCGAGTTGATGTGCGGATTGAGCTGGTAGATGCGTTGGTGCAGGGCCACCGACCGACTGGGGGTCTTGCCTGCCTCGGCCATGCCATTCTTGATCTGCACGATGTCGCTGGCTACAATGTCCCAGCGGGCGATGTTGCTGGGTGTGATGAGGAAGTCATTCTCCTTCCAGCGCACCGACACCGTGCCATAGGTGGAGATCATCAGCCCCTGGTCACAGGCCCGTCGGATGATGTTCACCATCTCGGTGCGGATAGCCCGTTCATCGGAGGGATGCTCGATGTCCATGAAATGAGACACATTGGAGGGGAGGTGATGCACATACTGCGATACCTGTTCGTCGGAAAGGTAATTGACGCTGCCCAGCCGTCTGGCATTGATGATGGTACGGCAACAGAACTCCAGTGTTTCAAACCGCTGATAGGCATCCATCATGTCGGTACCCCCCAGCACCACACCATGGTTCTCCATAATCACCGCCTTGTAGCGCTTGTCCTGAAACTCGAAAGCGATCTTCTCACCCAGATCCTCACTACCAGGTGTGCCGTAGGGAGCAAAACCGATATCCCCGCAGATATTGTGCGCCTGCGGCACGATCTTGGTATCGGGTACGATGCCGGTGATGCTGAAAGCCACCAGCGCCGGCGGGTGGGCATGGATGATCGCCGTCAACTCAGGACGCGCTTCATAGATGGCCTTGTGAAAGGGCAACTCAGAGGAGGGCTTGTGGAGACCGATCACCGTACCATCTTTCTTGATCTGCATGATGTCTTTCTCGGTGAGTGATCCCTTATCCACTCCGGAAGGGGTGATCCAGATATCACCATTCTTGTCTTTGATGGAGATGTTTCCACCCGAGGTGGTTGTCATCCCGCTCTTGTATATCCGTCCGATGATCACGTTGATCTGCTCCACCGGATGCATCAGTTTCACGTCCAATTGTTTCATATTCTTCGCTTTCAGCGTCGGCTGCCAGCTGTCGGCGCATCGCCGAGAGCCAGGAGCATGTCGCCTTGATTATTTGTGATTGAAATAGTTCAGCAGGTACGACTCCGCTTCCACGCTCCAGAGGTTGTTGTGCCGGTTGCAGATCGCTGCCAGTTCACGGAACAGCTCATTGTCGGCACCCAGCCTCTCAAAATCAGCTATAGGAGTAAGCGGCAAATTGATATGGGTATATATCAGTTTCTTGCCGCCAGGTATCTCCGGCAGTCGGTTGGTGGTGTCGATCACCGCATCCAGTCCGCCGATGTGGGTCACCAGTCCCGCGGGATCCAGCCCACGACTCATGATCTCCAGCGCCTCTTTCATGTCATTGTTGTTGCCACCGCTGGTACCCACAATATGGGTGTAGGCGTAGTGCACGTTGTAGAAGTTGAGCATTGCGCCGAAGTTGGGATCACCGGGACCGGCAAAGAAATTGAGGCAGCCATCGAACGCCAGGATGGCGTCCCCCTGCTCCACCACCGGCTTCACCGGTGCAAAGACAAAGACATCATCGTAACCATGATCACCACTGATCACCCTCAGCTCACTCACCGGGTCTGCCATCTTGCCGGTGTTGACATAATGCAACGTGATACCCCTTGAAGCGGCAAAAGCCACACTGTAGATGGATGCTGCACGGTCGAGACGTGTCTGATCCACATCGGTCACCACCAGCAGGGAGGGTTTGCAATCTTCTCTGTGGAGCACATAGTTGATGGCGGCAAGGCCCATGGGACCTACTCCCGCCAGGATTGCCATCTTGCCACCATCCACGATCTCCATCTTATGCTGGTAGCTGCCCGGTGTGGTGTGGTAGTTGGCATGCATGGCACCGATCACGCAGGAGAGCGGTTCTGCCAGCGAAGCGGGATAATAACCCGCCCCATGATAGGGCAGCAGACACTCCTGTTCCATCACCTCGTTGGGGATGATCACGTAAGTTGCATCCCCACCGATATAACGATAACTGTAACCGGGAGCACTCAGGATGCCCACCGGACCCTGCTCGTAGTACAATGCCGGCTGAATGGAAAACTTGTCGCCCGCCTTGAATTTGCCGGCCCACTTGGCACCTACCTCCAGCAGCTCACCGGCAAACTCATGACCGATGATGATCGGGTGTTCAGCCACATCATCAGGGATCCGTTTGTGTTCGGTACCCTGTGTGGATGCCTTGTAGGAAGACATGCAGATGGAGTCGGAGACCACCTTTGCCAGGATCTCGTCCTCTTTGATCTGCGGCAGATCAAACTCCTCCAGACGGAGGTCTTTCTTACCATAAAGCCTGACTGCTCTTGTTTTCATCTTTTTGCTTGTCATGTTAATTCAACATTACCTGGCCACCGGTGATGGGAAGGGCCTGTCCGGTCTCACCACACTGTTCCATCAGATAAAGCACTCCCCTGGTGACATCCTCGGGGGTACACCCCTTGCGCATCGGAACCTTCGAGAGATAGAACGCTTTCACATCCGCAATGGTTTTCGCGCCGGGTACCTTTCCGGCATTTAGATACTGCACGAACAATCCGTTGTCGGGATCACTCCACAAGGGCCCCTCGTAGTAGTTACCGGGACAGATGGCATTCACCTTGATGCGGAATGGAGCCAGCTCGAGCGCGAAGGACTGTGTGAGACCAATGCCGCCGAATTTACCGCCGGCATAGGCGAAGTTGGCCTTGCTTCCTTCCAGTCCTGACTTTGAGTTGATCTGAATGAGATCGGCATAATAGCTCTCAGGTGCGTAAGCTGTCTGCAGCTTCATCACCCTGCTCACCACCTTGGCCACATAGAAATAGGCACTGTAGTTAATTCTGGTGACAAACTCGAAATTCTCGGGTGTCATCTCCTCCAGACCGCCGGCACGCAGCACCCCGGCATTGCTGACAAAACAGTCGATGGCCCCGAAACGGCATACCGTATCATGCACCAGCCGCTCCAGACTGCTTACCTCCGCTACATTGGTACTCACGAAACAGGCCTGGTTCCCTTTCACCAGACTGTTGAAGTGATCGGCGGCAGCTGAACCTGCCTGTTCATTGAGATCGGCAATCACCACATTGGCTCCTTCCAGCAAGAGGCAGCGACCAATCCCCTCACCAAAACCCTGTGCGGCACCGGTCACCACGATGGTCCTGTTTTCCACCCTTCCCGAGGAGGCCGCCGATGCGACCTTCCTGCGGTAATTCTCCACCTCCCAATGATCGATGAAATCAATCTGCTCGGCGGTCATGGGATGGGCCCCACCGAAGGAATGTGACAAGGCTGCCACCTTCATGGCGTCCTCAAACACATCGAGGATGATGTCACAATGGTCGGCACGATCACCTGCTGCTACCAGCCCTATCCCTCTGATCAGGATCACCTTTGGCAGATATCCATGCTGTTGCTCGAAGCGGGGTATCGCTTTCTCTGCCTCCCGCAGCAGCTGATCAGGTGTCTCATCGTTCAGGAAGAGATAGTTTGACTTACAATAGACAATGGCATCCGGTGTAAAAGGACGGTCTATTGTCTCCTGTTGCGCCGGCTGTTCACTGAAAGAGCGGATCAACGCATTATTACGCACCCGCAATGTTTTCAACCCGTTGTGGGAGAGCATCATCCTGAGTGCGGGAATTACTTCTGTGGCCACTGGTGAGACAGCTAACTCTCCCTCGGGGATAGGGTGATTCAAGCTCTCTTCAATCGCTTGAAGGATAACTGCATAGATCTGTTTAATCTCCGCTGTGGTGTCGGCCGCCACGAAGATACCATGGTTCTGCAGCCAGATCACCTGGGGCTCTTCACCATAACGGCTACGGTAGTCGCTGATCTTCCCTGCAACCTTCTTGAAGAGAAGATAGCCCGGATCGGTATACTCCACAAACAATGCTTTCTCGCCAAAGAGCCTGTACAGTTCCTTTTCAGCATCCGCGGCACACATCAAACCGTTGACGAGCGTAGGGTGGAGATGGACCACAAAACCATAACCGATCACGTTGTGCATCGAGGTCTCTACCGACGGACGCCGTCCTTTGGTGAGGGTCGCTTTTTCCAGGTCATGCTTCACCTGCTCTTCACGTATGGTGGCATCGCGACTGTACTCCTTGTCGGTCATGCGGTTGAGTAGGGAACGGTCGAGCTGTGCAAACCCATTTTCATCAATGGTAGCCAGTGAGGAGCCACTCGCCTTCACCCAGATATGGTCGTTGTCCTTGTAGGAGGTGTTGCCACCGCCGGCAATCACAAAGCGGCTGTCGGCTCCGTAGTATCGGGAAATGGTTATCAGATCATCAATCGGATTCATGCCATCGGTTTTATTCTGCTGTACTCCTCAATCAATTGTGCTCCCAGCGCACGAAACGCTTCACGGTGGGAACGGTTGGCATCACCCGCCGCATCAACATACCCCTGCAGCCCTTGCGCGACCAGATGTTGGTGTGCCGCAATGACACAGGCTCCCGCATAGTTGATCTCTCGCAGACGCGCGGTAAGGGGTACCCCGCCCCGTGCGAACAACCGGACAGGTTCCATCACGGGGGCGTTGTGTTCACTGCCGAACGTCACCACGAAACCACGATCGTGCAGATAGGAGGCATACTGCTCCAACAGCTGCAGATCGTTGCGTGTGGTGATGAACTCCACGGAATGAAAGCCCCGTTCGGTCAGTTGTTGCACCACCCTCTCCAGATCACCCTCAAAATCGGTATAGCCACCCTTTGTGTCATCTGCCAGAAAGGGATAGGTCGGTATGCCACCACCGGCACAGATGATCCGGCAGACGCTCTCTACCGGTAGAAAAGCAGCCGGTTCTTCCGGCACAAAAGCGGCTCCTCCTGCTTTCAACAGGTTGCCACGTATTTCGTTCTCTACCGCTGCATGGTCATTGATCGCCGACTGCAATGGCTTGCCGCCAAAAAGAGTGGTGAGCTGTAGTTTGATTTGTAACTCCTCTTCGTGGCAATTGTCGTAGACCTTCATCCTGAGTGCCCGTGCCAGGTGCCGTTCACGCAGTGACCCACGGGTAAGCTCTTTTCTGATCTGCGCCACATCCAAGCTGAATTCCACCCCTGTATGGTGCAGTAGGTCATTCAGCTTCGCACACATCCTCTCAACCTGTCGGTTTGATTCCTGCTGCACGGCAGCCAGTTGTGAAGCATAGGGCTCCTCCAGTCTGAACGGATAAGCCATCCCTTTCCCGCTGAGGTAGGTTCGTCCCGGGTTTGCCGGGTCGTTCACCCGCAATCCTGCCTGCTGGTCCGTTACGTTGAGGCTGATGAACTCGATGCCGAAAAGTGGAACCAATCCCCTCTTCTTACATCCCTGCGCCCACTCCTCGTAACCAAGGGTGGTGTAAAAATCATTGATGCCTACCACCTGCACCCCTTCATCTACAGCACGATCGAGTGCGTCGTCAATGTCACGAAAGGCACTGAAGGAGTAAGGTGTGTGCATATGGGCATTGACATCGGGGAAGTCACGCCCTGCTATTTTATTCATGTTGGATCACGCTTTATATTCCTTTTTTTGCTCGTTTGATCATCTCGCCCCCTGTAAAGTTCTCTCCGGGGATGTATCCGTCGAGGGGTTGAATCCGTTCGTGGATCATATCGAGGAACCAGCCCGGCTGGGGAAAGAAAGCATCTTCCAGCTCATGCGCCGGTGTGATCCAGTTGCGCGAACCAAGCACGCAGACAGGTGCATCGAGCCAGTCGAACGCCAGCTGACCGATGTTGGCCGCCAGGTCGTTCAGAAATGAACCACGGGCGGTGGCGTCGCCCGCCACGATGATCCGGCCGGTCTTCTTCACCGAAGCGATCACTGTCTCATAGTTGAAGGGTACCAGTGAACGGGCATCGATCACCTCGACACTCATGCCATGCTTCTCTTCCAGCTCTTTGGCCACTTTCAATGCGGGATAGAGGGTGTGACCCACTGTCAGGAAGGTGATGTCACTCCCCTCTTTCTTCACATCGGGTTCACCCAGCGGGATCTCGTAATAACCTTCAGGCACACCACCTTGATGGAACTGTTCACCGATGTCGTAGATGCGCTGGCTCTCAAAGAAAATCACCGGGTCGGTGCCCTGCAGGGCTGCGTTCATCAATCCCTTGGCATCGTAGGGCGTTACCGGGAAGCAGACCTTGATACCGGGGATGTGAGCCACCAGCGAGGTCCAGTCCTGAGAATGCTGCGCGCCATATTTCGAGCCTACCGAGACACGCACCACCACCGGCATCTTGAGCAGGTTGCCGCTCATCGCCTGCCATTTGGGCAGCTGGTTGAAGATCTCATCTCCGGCTCGGCCTATAAAGTCGCAGTACATGATCTCCGGGATCACCCGTCCACCACACATGGCATAGCCGATGGCGGTACCCACGATGGAGGCCTCAGCGATGGGTGAGTTGAAGAGACGGTGGTAGGGCAGCGCTTCGGTGAGGCCCCCATAGACAGCAAACGCACCGCCCCAGTCGCGGTTCTCCTCGCCATAGGCGATGAGGGATGCATCCTTGTAAAAGCGGTCGATGATCGCCTCGAAAAGACCGTCGCGCAGCTGGTACTGCTTCATCTTGCTGAAGGGCTTGCCCTCTGCATCGAACGCAAAACGCTCTTTGTTGGCAATCTTCTTCACACGCGGGTTCTCTTCCATAGGCATCAGCACGTCGGGTTTCGCATCGGAGAAAGAGTCGACCGACCCGTTGGAGAACATCATCTCACCAATCACGTCGGCATTGTCCATGCGGGGTGAGAGGTCATCGTCGATCGACTTGAGGAACATCTCATAGACCAGCTTCCTGATCTCATCCGACATTTCGTCAAGCGCCTCCTTGGTTGCAACTCCGGCTTCAAGCAACTGATCGCCGTAGCTGCGGATACAATCCTGCGCTTCCCAGGCCTCCACCTCTTCCTTGGTGCGGTAGGATGAGGCGTCGGAAGGGGAGTGTCCGCTGTAGCGGTAGGTAAGCACATCGAGCAGCACGGGGCCTCTCTTCTCTTCTATCACCTTTCGTTTTCGTTTGTAGGCATCAATCACCGCCAGGGGGTTGTAACCGTCCACCCGCTCCGCGTGCATCTGTTCATCGTTCACACCCGCACCGATGCGTGCGGCGATGCCGTAACCCATGGTCTCACCCGCGGTTTGGCCTCCCATACCGTACTGGTTGTTCATGATGTTGATGATCACTGGCAGGCCGCCTTGCATCTCACCCTCCCAGAGTTTGCGGAACTGGTCCATAGCGGCAAAGGAGATCCCTTCCCAGACGGGACCGCAGCCCAGTGAGGCATCGCCGATGTTGGCCACGACCAGTCCCGGTTTGCGGTTCACCTTCTTGTACAGTGCCGCACCCACTGCAATGTCACCCGATCCGCCCACGATGGCGTTGTTGGGATAGACACCAAACGGTGTGAAGAAAGCATGCATGGAGCCACCCAGACCCCTGTTGAAGCCGGTCTTGCGGGCGAAGATCTCGGCCAGGGTGCCATAAACAAGGAACCGTTTGGCCATCTCCTTGACTGAACCGTTAAAATCTTCTTTCACGATGGCATACACCGCCCCGTCGAAGAACGACTCCATGATTGCGGTGAGCTGGTTCTCTTCCAGCTTGTGGATGGCCGACATCCCCTTTGCAAGTATCTCGCCGTGTGAACGGTGGCTGCCAAAAATAAAATCATCGACCGTCAGGGTCCAGGCCATGCCCACGGCTGCCGATTCCTGTCCTATGGAGAGATGTGCGGGTCCGGGGTGGTTGTAGGGTGTACCATTGTATTCACCCTTGGTCTTGATCAGGTTCAACATGGTTTCAAACTCACGGATCAACACCATGTCATGGTAAATGGCCTTGAACTCCTCATCCGTAAAGTGTGCCCTTTCATCCTTCACACTTTTTTGGTATTGGTTTACGGGAATGGGACTGAATTCCACGAATCCCGGTTTTCGAACCGCCTGCGGATCGATGATCTGTACTTTTGGCATGCTATATTCGTTTGATGATGTGTTGCGTTATTGATTAGATGATCTGTTGATGTAGCGATCTGTTGGTTTGCCAATCAGTCAAAGCTGAAAACTGTCTCTTTGAATATCTCACTTACGGTGGGATGCGGGAAGACCACCTCCTGCATCTCTTTCAATGTCATCTCCTGTTCGATGGCGATGCAGGCGCCGTAGATGATCTCACTGGATGGGTTGCCCAGCATGTGCACGCCAATCACCTCCCCATGTTTTTCACCCACCAGCACCTTGCAGAGTCCGCTGCCACCCTCATTCTCGGCGACAAAGCGACCCGCGTAGGCCATTGGCAGTTTGACCACCTTGAAAGCGATCTGTTTCTCTTTCGCCGACTCTTCGGTCTCACCCACACCGGCCACCTCAGGATTGGTGTAGACCACACCCGGAATGGCGTTGTAGCGCATCATGTCATTCCTGCCGGTGAGGTTGTTTACAACCACCTCTCCTTCCCGGCTGGCTGTATGGGCCAACAGTGAGAAACCGGTCACATCGCCCGCCGCAAAAACACCGGGCACGTTGGTTCGCATCTTCTCATCCACCCTGATGCCATTGCGCAACAATTCCACACCCAGTTTCTCCAGTCCGAAGCCCTGTGTGACCGGACGGCGGCCCACACTCAGCAGGATCTTGTCACCTTCCACATGGAGCCTCTCCCCCTCTTTCTCGAACTGCACCTTGTGGCCATCGATCTGCACCACTTTGGCATTGAGGTGGAAGTCGATTCCCTTTTTGGCATACAGGGTTCTCAACATCGCCGATATCTCGTAATCGAGACCTCCCAGGATCTCCGGCAGCATCTCAACCACCGTCACCTTTGTACCCAGGCTGTTGAAGAAGCTTGCAAACTCCATCCCGATCACACCGCCACCGATCACCACCAGTGATGCAGGCCGTTCGGTCATCTCCAGTATCTCCCGGTTGGTGAGGATTGACGCACCCGCTTCCTGCAATCCGGGAATGGGAGGGATGGAAGCCTCGGAGCCGGTGCAGACCAACAGGTTCTTTCCTTTGTATTTCTCGCCATTGCAGCTGATCTCGATACCTTCGGCTGAACGCCCCTCAATCATTGCATCCCCTTTGACCACTGTCACCTTGTTGGCTTTCATCTTGCTTTCCACGCCGGAGACCAGCTTACGCACCACCTTCTTCTTGCGCGAGATCATCTTTTCATAATCAAAGCGTATGTTGTCGCCAAAAACACCATACTGATCCCCATGCAAGGCATTCTCATAGATCTTGGCACTGTAGAGCAGCGTCTTGGTGGGTATGCATCCCTCATTCAGGCAGACACCTCCCATTGCTTTCTTTTCGAAAAGGACGACATTCAATCCGTTGTGGCCGGCTCTCTCCGCCGCAACATATCCGGCGGGTCCGCCACCGATGATCAGTAAATCTATCATAGTTGTGAATTTAAAATTTATCCGTTCAGTTTGATTGTTCTCTTAAGAAACAAATTTATCTTAAAACTGTTTTATCCCATTGCATGAAGGGTGAAAAGGTGCTGATGCGATTGGTTCATGGTTGTTGTACCCTCGACCGCAAACGTCGAACCTTTCACCAACACAACCCATCGATGGAATCAAATCAAATTTCGATCTCATACGAGCCTATCAGCCATTGAGCTGTTCGATTTCCAATGTTTCAATCTCGGTGGCGATCTGTTTCAGAAAACGGGTTGCCTCTCCGCCATCGAGTGAACGGTGGTCATAGGTGAGACTCAAACCAATATAGGGAACAAAAGCGTAGACACCGTCACCCAGATCTTTCGGACGGGGTACAACGGCATTCACCCCCAGAATGGCCGACTGTGGGAGGTTAATCACCGGAGTGAACATCTCCACCCCATAATTACCCAGGTTTGACACCGTGAAGGAGGCGGCCTCCGGGGAGAGAATATCGGGATTGACACTACCGTTACGGCATGCATTGGCAATCTCCTTGAACTGTGCGGCCAGACCTGAGACAGAGAGATCATCGGCATTGCGCACAACCGGCACCATCAGCCCTCTCTCGGTATCAACAGCCAGACCCAGATGCACCTTGTGGAAATAACGGATGCTCTCACCCAGGTAATGGCTGTTCACACTGGGGAATTTTTTCAGTGCCTTGATCACTGCGAAGCATACCAGATCGTTCAACGTGATGTTCACGCTCAACGCACCTTCTTCGAGCGCTGCTTTTGCTTTCTTGCGCAATTCGAGGATACGCCGGGCATCAGCCCCCAGGTGGTGGGTAAGCTGCGCTGAATTTTGCAGCGACGCATGCATGGCACGGGCGATCATTTTTCGGATGTTGGATGTCTTGCGCTCCTCATAGTCCTTGCCATAGACCTCGTTGTGGGGTGCTGACAGATCGGATGATCTGGCGGCACCGGCCAATCCGGTTCCCACCGGACGGGGTTCCACCCCCTCCTGTGCAGCCAGCTTCTTTGCCAGCGGTGTCATGCGGGGACGCTCCTGCAGGTGCGCCAGCAGATCTCTTTCAATGAGACGTCCCTGGGGACCGGTGCCGGTGAGCCGGGAGGTATCGACAGCCTCTTTCGCTGCCAGGATCCTGGCACGGGGAGAGATGTAAAGCGCATGGGGCGGTGATGATTGCATCGCTTCGGTGGTGCTGACCGCTTCGCCTGTACGACTCACACCGTCACGCTTCATCGCCCCCCTGTCGGCAACCGCTGCCTCCTTCACTTCGTGATTGATTGTGCCGGCATCGCCCAGCAACGTGGTGACATCCTCATCCTCGGCACCTATCACCATCATGGTCTCAAGCACGGGCACCTCATCACCCTCGTCATACAGACAGGCCAGCACGACACCATCGGCAGGTGACTCCTCCTCGAACGAAGCTTTGTCTGTCTCATACACAAACAATACGTCACCCTTGCTCACCGAATCACCTCTCTTTTTTCTCAGTTCGGTGATGATACAACTCTCCACTGACTGCCCCTGCTTGGGCATGATGATTACCTCTGCCATGCTATATCGATATGATTGATGCGTTTCTCAATAAGAAAATGAAAAAGCTTGTCGTTGCAAAGATATCAAAAAAGCGCGCGAGTGTCCCTCCGGTTCTCATTGCACCGACATGGTTGATTTGCCGACAAATGTATTCAAATAAAGAGAACTCCTGTTGCAATAATTGATTTTTTAGCTGTGTTTTTTGACATAATTGTCTCAGCGTCCTCTCAAACCACCGATCAGGGTGCGACAAGATGCATTAATATCAAAAAGTATAGTTTTTAAATCATTTTTTTTATTGCGTTTTTTTTGAATAACCGTAGATTTGCACACAATGTAGAATACACCTATTATTTTAACCTCTCATGAATGAAGTCAAAGAGATCTCCTTTTTAGCAATCGATCTGGGTGCAAGCAGCGGCAGGGCTATATTGGGAGAGATCCGCAAGAATAAGTTGTCAATGAAGGAGATCAGACGGTTTCCAAATCCAATCATTGAAATAAACAACCGCCAGTATTGGGATCTGTTTTATTTATACCAGCAGGTGATCGAATCACTGAAGGAGATCAGGCAACAACCGCAATCTGTCACATCCGTCGGCATCGACACCTGGGGGGTGGATTATGTCTGTTTTGCCAATGACGGTGAACCCCTGCGGATGCCATACAGCTACAGGGATACCCGCACCACAGGTGCTCCGGAGCGATTCTTCGGCAAAATGGCGAAAAAGGATCTTTATGAAAAGACCGGCATCCAGATCATGAATTTCAACACGATCTTCCAACTGGATACCCAACAGCAAGAGCAGCACACATTCAACAGCATCACTGACAAAATACTCTTTATGCCGGATGCCTTGTCCTATCTGTTGACCGGTAAGATGGTAACCGAATACACCATTGCCTCCACCTCCCAGATGATCAACCCCCATACCCGTGAGCTGGATCCCCACCTGCTGGCATCTGTCGGCCTCACACCGGATCATTTTGCGCCGATGGTTTTCTCCGGAGAAACGATAGGCAACATCAGCGAAACGGTACATCATCTCACCGGGCTGGAGAAACTCGCCGTGATTGCCGTTGCCGGTCATGACACCGCATCTGCCGTGCTGGCCGTGCCGGCTGTAGACAGGCAATTCGCCTACCTGAGCTCCGGCACATGGTCCCTGATGGGGATTGAATCGGATCAACCGGTGATCAACGAGGAAACCTATGCGCTGAACTTCACCAACGAAGGCGGTGCCGACGGCTCCATCCGCCTCTTGAAGAACATCTGTGGCATGTGGCTCGTTGAGCGCTGTAAGAAAGAATGGGATGCGGTACAACCACTCTCGTTCGAAGAGATTGTGTCAGCAGCAGCAGAGAGCAAACCCTTCCAGTGCTTCATCAACCCCGATGCCTCCTGTTTTGCCAACCCCGCCTCCATGATCGATGCCATTCAGGATTACTGTCGCAGGAGCAATCAGTATGTTCCGGTCACCGTGGGTGAGATTGCCCGGACAATCTATGAGAGTCTTGCCTTCCGCTACAAGCAGGTATTGGAAAACCTGCAAAAACTGGCCTCCTTCCCCATCGAAACCCTTCACATCATTGGTGGAGGATCGAAAAACCGGATGTTGAACGCATTTACCGCAAATGCCATCGGGATACCGGTTGTTGCCGGTCCATCCGAAGCGACTGCGATGGGCAACCTCCTGCTTCAGGCCCAGGCTGCCGGCATTGTACACAACAAGGAGGAGATGCGCCGCATCGTGCGCAACTCGAGTGAGCTGGATGCCTATGAACCGGAGAACAGGGAAGAATGGGAGATCCATTATCAACGATACCTCTCTCTCTGCCTCGATGCATGATGGAAAACAGGAGCGGGAACAACCGGTTCGGCAATAACAAGCTGTGACTAGACAACATCCCAACATAACGATAAATCATTCAACCAATTAAAATCTTATGAAAGAAGAACAGTACCAAAAAGCATACGACGATGCAAAAGCACAGTATGCAGCACTGGGCGTGGACATTGACCAAGCCCTTGAGAAGTTGTCGCAGCATTCCATCTCCATTCACTGCTGGCAGGCAGACGATGTGTCCGGATTTGAGAACCCGGAAGGAGAACTGACCGGCGGGATACAGACCACCGGTAACTTCCCGGGAAAAGCGCGCACCATCGAAGAGCTGAGAAGTGACCTGGAAAAGGTGCTCTCACTGGTTCCCGGTAAACATCGCATCAGCCTGCATGCCACCTATGGTGATTTCGGCGGTGAGTTTGTGGATCGCGACAAGGTGGAACCCAAACATTTTCAAAGCTGGATCGACTGGGCAAAAGAGTACAACGTGATGCTCGACTTCAACTCCACCTTCTTCTCGCACGACAAAGCCAGCAGTGGTTACACCCTCTCCGACTTCAACCCCGAAATCAGACGCTTCTGGAAAGATCACCTGCGCCAGTGCAGGCTGATTGCAGCGGAGATTGGCAAACAACAGGGCGATCCCTGCATCCACAACATCTGGATTCCCGATGGGGAGAAAGACAAAACCGTTTCCCGCCATGCACACCGGCAACTGTTGCAGGAGTCTCTCGACGAGGTGCTCGCCGAAAAGATCAGCACCGACTACCTGAAAGATTGTGTGGAATGCAAGCTGTTTGGCATCGGTAGTGAAAGTTACGTGGTCGGATCACATGAGTTTTATATGGGATATGCGGTGAAAAACAACATGCTGCTGACCCTCGATGCAGGCCACTTCCACCCCACCGAAACCATCTCCGACAAGCTCTCCGCCATGCTGCTGTTTGTTCCGGAGATCACACTGCACGTGAGCCGTCCGGAACGCTGGGACAGCGACCATGTGGTGATCCTCACCGACGAGCTGCTAGCCATCGCACAGGAGATTGTACGCTCAGGCCAGATGGAGCGTGTACATATGGGACTGGATTATTTCGATGCCTCGATCAACCGCATCGGCGCCTATGTGGTTGGCATCCGTTCGGCCCAGAAGGCAATGTTGCAGGCACTGCTGGAACCCACGGAAAAACTGAGGGAGTATGAGAAGCAGGATCGGAATTTTGAGCGGATGGCCTACCTTGAGGAACTCAAAGGGATGCCCTGGAGCGCACTCTACAACTACTACTGCAACAAGCAGGGAGTGCCTGTGGGTGATGCCTTCATCCAATCGATCCAGGCATATGAATCGGCAGTCACATCCAAAAGAAACTAAACGATGAATGCCATAATCGGTCTGTTCATCATCGCAGTGGGCAGCATGGGCCAGTCGAGCTCCTACGTCCCCATCAACAAAATCAAGGAATGGTCCTGGGAAAACTTCTGGCTGGTACAGGGCCTCTTCGCCTGGCTTCTGTTCCCCCTACTGGGCGCCTTGATGGCCGGTTCACTGCCAGAGCTGATCTCGATCTACGGATCGTCCGGCACCGCAACCCTGCAAGCGGTGGGCTATGGGGTGCTCTGGGGAGTGGGTGGACTCACCTTCGGATTGAGCATGCGTTACCTCGGCATCGCACTGGGTCAGTCGGTGGCACTGGGGACATGCGCAGCCTTCGGCACACTGATCCCGGCAATGCTGACCGGTACTGATCTTTTCTCACCCAAAGGGATGCTCCTGTTGCTGGCCGTAGCGGTCACCCTGGCGGGAATAACCCTGGTGGGATATGCCGGCAGCCTTCGCTCAAGGAACATGACGGAAGCGGAGAGACGCAAGGCAATCAAGGATTTTGCACTGAAAAAGGGATTGCTCATCGCATTGCTATCGGGTGTGATGAGTGCCTGTTTCAGCCTGGGCCTGAGTGCGGGTATCCCGGTGAAGGAGGCGGCGATTGCCGCCGGTGCGTCGGAACTGTTCGCACAGAATCCGGTGACGCTGCTTGTTACCTTTGGCGGTTTCTTGACCAACCTGGTATACTGTCTCTACATGAACCGGAAGCACAAGACAGGCGGCGAGATTGCCCGTTCATCCAAATCGGTGCTGGTCAACAACCTGCTATACTGTGCCCTGGCAGGCCTGCTCTGGTACTCCCAGTTCTTTGGTCTGGGTATGGGACAAAGCTTCTTTGAGGCGGACAGTGTGATGATGGCCTTCTCCTGGAGCATCCTGATGTCGCTCAACGTGGTATTCAGCAACGTGTGGGGGATCGTACTGAAGGAGTGGAAAGGAGCCGGCAACAAAACGGTCACCTTCCTTGCCATTGGAATGGCAATCCTCATCTTCTCACTGATCATCCCCAATCTGTTCTGATTCAACAGCCAGCAGCAGGATTGACAGAGATGCTTCCTGATCGGTACAATGCGGTATTGCCTGAAAAAGAAACCAGCTGATGCCGCATTGTACTTTTTTTGTATATTTACCCCCGGATAAACTAAGAGGTTCTCCAGACACATGTGTTACCGCTGAAAAACCGAAAAGATGAGATTGAACGATTTCGGCATCGACTTCAAATACCTGTTGGTCAACGAGAGGGACAGGAAGTTTGGGCTCACCGTCAATACGGTTGGCTTTCAACCCATACCTCCCCACTCGCTCTATCCCTCCACCGAGCATCCGAAAAACTACTATTTCCGCCCGGGCAAGGGCAGAATCCTCTCCGAATATCAGATTGTCTACATCAGCAAGGGAAAGGGGAGCTTCACCTCTGAATCGACCCGGCGAACCACCATCTCCAAGGGACAGGCCATGGTGCTCTTTCCCGGTCAGTGGCACACCTACTCACCCCTTAAAGAAACAGGCTGGAACGAATACTACATTGGGTTCGAAGGAATGATCATCGACCGTATCGTCGCCCAGGGTTTTGTCTCACGCGAGAACCAGATTCTGGATGTGGGGGTCAACGAAGATCTTGTCAACCTGTTCTCAACTGCCGTCAAGATCGCCAAAGAGGATAAAACAGCAGCGCAGCAGAACCTCGCAGGCATCGTCTTCAACATCATCGGAAGCATCCTCTCACTGGCACTCAACAAGAACTTCGAGACCAACGACGCGGCACAGAAGATTGAAAGGGCCAAGGTGATCATGTATGAGAACATACAGAAGAATGTGGATATCAAAGAGATCGCCCAAAACCTGGGCATCAGTTACTCCCTCTTCCGCAAAGTCTTCAAGGAGTATACCGGCTATTCGCCGGCACAATATTTCCAGGAGCTGAAACTGAGAAAAGCGAAAGAGATGCTCACCGAAACCACCCATTCGATCAAGGAGTTGGCTTTTGAACTCAACTTCAGCTCACACGAATATTTTTTGTCCTTCTTCAAGAAGAAAGTGGGTACCACCCCCATGGAGTACCGCAACACGGGCAGAATCAAGTAGCATGCCTGTCGACGTACCAATCATCCGATACCTTCTTTTCATCTGAAACCCCACTACCACAAACTGCCAGCGGCTATTTTTATTTAAACCAAATAAGAATAGGAAGTTACGACATTCCCATTTACATTCCTTTGCATTCTTTTGGTTAAATTTCTTGGCCGATTGAGCCATTATTTCGAAATTGCATGCATCCGTCTAGATCCATTGATACCATCATGCGCTGATATTTTCACAACCAATATTGGTTTTATTTAATAATTGATGCGCCTTATGAAATGGAGATTAACTGTATTGATGATGGGCCTTCTTCTATTAGGATGCGAAGGTGAAGATTTTAACCCATCAGGTGAGAAAACAGCCATTCGGCTATCGGCTGTAATTGAAGGAATGCGCACGCGTCTCACCGGATCCACCTGGGAGAAGGGAGATGCAATTGGAGTTTACATGACGTTACACAATGCGTCACTCAGTTCATCCTCACCCGAGCAGAATGTGAAGTATATCTACAACGAGGAGAACGCTGTGTTTGAGCCGAAGGATGAAAAGGGGACCATCTTTTTCCCTTTTACCGGGGCTGCAGTCGATTTTATCGGGTACTATCCCTACCGGGAAGAGATCATTGATTTCAACCTCCCGATTGATCTGACATTGCAGACCAAACAGTCGGCAATTGACCTGATGTATGCCGACAATGTGACGAATGTGAACGAGGAGGATGGCAACATCACGATGAACTTTTCACACAAGCTTTCAAAGATTGTGATAGAGGTGGATCATTACCGGGGTATAGAACTGGAAGATCTCTCGGTCATCATCACCAATGTACTTACCACCGGCACATTTGATCTGAAAGAGGGAAGTCTGACCGTTGACCCTGCAACAAACGATGTGGCCTGCTGTGTGAACAAGGATTGCAGCGTGGCGGAAGCGATTCTGATGCCGGGCACCGATCTCTCGGAGAGTAACCTCTGGTTTGTACTGGATGAGGGGGCAGAGGCCTACATGGTATCACTTGACTCCTTGTTTCCATACGAATCCTTGTCGGCACTCACCCAATACACCTTCCAGGCAACGTTATTCACCGATGAGGTGAAGGTGGGAACCGATTCGACCGGTATTGAACCCTGGATAACCCCACCCTCCGAACCCTTCTCGGCAGAGCGTACCACTGATGCACCACCCGTAATCAAAGGGTCAAGGAGCGACCCCTATATGGTGGCACAGGCAATCACACATCAGGGCAAGCAGGATGTATGGGCAATCGGATACATTGTAGGGGCATTTAAATCGAGCATCAGCAATTTTGTAACCGACACCACCGGACAGGTGAAGACAAATGTGGCATTGGCAGACATCCGGGGAGAATCTGAGATCACACAGATGTTGCCGGTCAATTTCACATCCACTTCCATGAAGGAGGGATTGAACATCTGCGACAATCCACTCAACATCAACAGGCTGGTGATGGTAAAAGGTGATCTTGAAGCATATTACTCCGCTCCGGGAATGAGAAACTCAAATGAATACCTGTTCCTGGAATAACTCACAGTTACTTCCACATCAGCAGGGCACGGGCAATTGCCTTTTCCACCAGGGGTGCCATGATCGTGTAACCGGCTTCGTTGGGGTGCACACCATCACCGGAGAGCTCTTCGGGTAGTCCGTTGCGTTCATCCGCCATCGCTCCGAAGTAGTCGCAGTAAACCACTCCTTTTGTGGAGGCGTAGGCCTCTATCCGGCTGTTCAGCTCCACCACCTTCTCTGCCGGCTCCAGCCCGGGGCGCCAGGGGAAATCAAAAGCAGGGAGTACCGAACAAAGCACCACCTGGATGCCGTTGGCTTGTGCCAGCTCCGTCATCGAATGGAGGTTGTCCTCGATCATCTCGAGGGTGGAAGGTCCCGTGTTACCGGCAATGTCGTTGATGCCGGCCAGGATCACCACCACCTTGGGTTGCAGGTGGATCACATCCTGACGGAAACGGAGCAGCATCTGGGGTGTAGTCTGCCCACTGATGCCCCGGTTGATGTAATCACGACCGGAGAAGAACTCCGGCACCCTGTCAATCCATCCCTGGGTGATCGAGTTACCCATGAAAACAACGCGGTCGTCGCATGTTCGAGGGGCAGCAAGCTTCGCATTATCTTCCCTGAACCGGTTCAGGTTGGCCCAGTCCTGGGCTTCTGCCATCATGGCAACAGTGGTCATTATTGTCAGCAGTATTAAAAACTTGTTTCGATGTTTCATTTGTGTCAGATCATCACTATTTGTTATTTATGGAGTGTCAAAAATAGTTATTCTCTGCATACCATTCAACCGTTTCATCGATTAATTAGCCCGATTGGTCGATAAAGCACTAAAAAAACAAAAAATGCGCTTCAACCAGAGCCAACTTCCCTGTGAAATGGGTACTTTTGAAGGAAAATCTCCGCTGTGCATTGCTTTGGGGTATGTCTGATGTGTTCATCCCTTCAGGTGAATCACTGCGGATTTCATCTTTCATCAGGAAAAAGATTACAGAACAGCATGAACAGAAAAACAAAGATCATCCTCTTTGTAGCGATCGCTTTGTTGATTTTGGGGATGGTTTTCTTCCCCCGCATCAAAAGTCTCTTCGACTCAAACAAACAATCAGAAATGCCCACAAGAGGTCCCGGCGGAGCAGGTCGGTCGGAACTGGTGGTCGCAGCAACCGTACTGGAACCCCAGACACTCAACGACATGTTTCGCATCACCGGTGTATTGCTACCGGATGAGGAGGTGGATCTCACTTTCGAGTCGGCAGGCAAGATCACCCACATCTATTTCAGGGAGGGTACTTTCGTTGAAAAAGGGACCTTACTTGCAAAGGTGAATGACGCCCCACTGCAAGCAGAACTGAAGAAGCTGGAAGCCCAGCTGCCGCTGGCCGAAGACCGTCTTTTCCGGCAACAGACACTGTTGGACAAGGACGCCATCAGTCAGGAGACCTATCAGTCGGTATTTACACAGCTGGAGACACTGAAGGCGGAGATCGAACTGGTGAAGGCACGCATCCTGCAAACAGAGCTACGGGCTCCCTTTAGCGGTATGATTGGACTGCGGCAGGTGAGCGAAGGAGCTTACGCTTCTCCCACAGTAGTGGTATCCAATCTGACAAAGATATCACCATTGAAAGTTGAGTTTTCACTGACCGAAAATTTCGTCAATCTCGTCAAGCCGGGTACCGAAATCTCATTCAGGGTGGAAAACGACCTGGCGGACTACAATGCGGCCGTTTATGCGGTAGAATCACGGCTCGATATGCAGACACTGAATCTTTTTGCCCGCGCGCGTTATGCCAACCAGGATGGGCGCATCAAGCCGGGACAGTCGGCAAAAATTGAAATCAAAATTGAACAAAAACAAAATGCGATCGTCATCCCGAGCATCTCCAGTGTGAAGGAGATGGGACGCGACATTGTCTATCTTTATGACAACGGTAAAGCAAGGGAGGTGGAGATTGTTACCGGTATGCGCACCTCCTCCTCGGTGGAGGTGATCAATGGCCTCTCGGTTGGCGATACCCTGCTAACAACCGGTGTGATGCAGCTCAGAAGCGGCATGCCGGTTAAAATTGGACAAATGGTTGCAAACAGCGCAGAATAGAAGCAATGAACTTTTCAGAGTTAAGCATCAAAAGACCGGTACTTGCCACAGTGATGGTGCTGATCATCGTCATCTTCGGCGTCATCGGCTACACCAACCTCGCTGTGAGGGAGTATCCCAGTGTGGACAACCCCATCATCACGGTGAATGTCTCCTATCCTGGAGCCAATGCGGAGGTGATCGAGAACCAGATCACCGAACCGCTCGAGCAGAATATCAATGGCATCCCGGGCATCCGCTCGCTGGTGAGCCGCAGCAGCCAGGGCAGCTCCCGTATCACCGTCGAGTTCGAGCTGAGTGTCGACATGGAGACAGCGGCCAACGACGTACGCGACAAGGTCTCCATCGCTCAACGTTATCTGCCTCGTGATGTCGATCCACCCACCGTCTCGAAAGCCGATGCCGATTCTGACCCGATCATGCAGATCACCATACAGAGCCCCACCCGCTCACTCCTGGAGCTCTCCGAGATCGCCGACCTCACCGTCAAGGAGCGGCTGCAGACCATCTCCAACGTGAGCGCCGTGGAGATCTGGGGTGAATACCGTTATTCGATGCGGCTCTGGCTCGACCCCATCAAGATGGCCGCCTACAACATCACACCCATGGATGTGAAAAATGCGCTTGACAGGGAGAATGTGGAGCTGCCGGCAGGCAACATCGAAGGAGATCATATCTCCCAATCGATCCGTACCATGGGGTTGATGCAGACCCCTGAAGAGTTCAACAACCTGATCCTGATCGAGAACAATTTCCGCATTGTCCGCTTCCGTGATGTGGGTTATGCCGAGCTGGACGCCGCCGATCGGCAGACCATCCTGCGCCGCAACGGTGTACCGATGGTGAGTTGCGTCATCATCCCGCAGCCGGGAGCCAACCACATTGAGATTGCCGACGAGGTACGAAACCGCATGGAGATGATGAAAAAAGATCTCCCGGAAGATGTGATCCTCGACGTGGCGTTCGACAACACCAAATTTATCCGCGCCTCCATCGCAGAGGTCCAGTCCACCGTGATCATCGCCTTTATCCTGGTGGTGCTCATCATCTTCGCTTTTCTGCGCAACTGGCGGGTGACACTCATCCCGGCGGTGGTGATCCCCATCTCGCTGATCGGCATCTTCTTCGTAATGTACCTGGCAGGCTTCTCCATCAATGTGCTCTCCATGCTGGCGGTGGTGCTGGCGGTGGGACTGGTAGTGGATGATGCGATTGTTGTCACCGAGAACATCTTCCAGAAGGTGGAGGGGGGCATGAATCCTGAGGAGGCTGCCATCACCGGCTCCAAGGAGATCTTTTTCGCAGTGGTCTCCACCACCATCACCCTTGTCGCTATCTTTTTCCCCATCGTCTTTTTGGAGGGACTCACCGGGCGTCTCTTCCGGGAATTCAGCATTGTCATCTCCGGCGCGGTGATCATCTCCTCGTTCGTGGCACTCTCTTTTGTGCCCATGCTCACCTCCAAACTACTGAAGAAGAGACAGAAGAAGAGCCTCATTTACGACAAAACAGAGCCCTTCTTTGTCGGGATGAACCGTTTTTACGACCGGATGCTGCGCTCCTTCCTGCAACGCAAATGGCTGGTGTTGCCCATCCTGATTCTCTCCACCCTCCTGATCATCCTCTTCTGGAATCTGGTTCCGGCGGAGATGGCTCCCCTGGAAGACCGCTCCCAGATCATGATCCGCAGCTCGGCACCCGAAGGAGCCACCTTCGAATTTGTACGTGATTACACCGACCGCATCGCCGCCATTGCCGACTCCATCGCACCGGAGAGAGAATCAAACATTGTCTTCACCCGCAGTGGGTTCAGCATGGTACGCATGGTGTTGCCCGATATGAAAGAGCGGGAACGCAGCCAGATGGAGATCGCCGGTCAACTGTCAGCTGCCGTAAGAAACGAAAATGCGGCACGTGCCTTTGTCCAGCAACAGTCCACCTTCGGCGGACGTCGTGCGGGTATGCCCATCCAATATGTGTTACAGGCTCCCAACATTGAGAAACTGCAGGCGTTCATACCGCAAATCATGGAGCAGGTGAATGCCAGCCCCTACTTCCAGATGGCCGATGTGGATCTGAAATTCACCAAACCGGAAACACGCATCCTGATTGACCGCGACAAGGCTGCACTGCTCGGGGTGAGTACCCGCGACATCGGGCAGACTCTGCAGTATGCCCTCAGTGGCCAACGAATGGGTTACTTCTATATGAATGGCAAACAGTATCAGATCCTGGGAGAAATCAACCGTCAGCAGCGCAACACACCGGTAGACCTGAAGACAATCTACATCAAGAACAACGTGGGACAGATGATACAGATGGACAACCTGGTGAAGCTGGAAGAGTCGGTGGCGCCACCACAGCTCTACCGCTACAACCGCTTCAACTCGGCAACCATCTCGGCGGGACTGGCTCCAGGCTATTCGCTTGGTGAAGGTCTGGAAGAGATGGACCGCATCGCGGCCGAAGTGCTCGATGAGACCTTCCGTACCGCCCTCGAAGGGGAATCGAGGAACTTCCGGGAGAGCTCATCCAGCCTGCTCTTCGCTTTCGGACTGGCCATCCTGCTCATCTTCCTGGTGATGGCGGCCCAGTTTGAGAGTTTCAAGGACCCGTTTGTCATCATGTTTTCCGTGCCGATGGCACTCTTCGGTGCGCTGCTTTTCATGTGGATCTCCGGTGTCACGATGAACATCTACAGCCAGATAGGCATCATCATGCTGATCGGGTTGGTGGCCAAGAACGGGATCCTCATCGTTGAATTTGCCAATCAGCGGCAACAGGCCGGTTTGAACAAACAAAATGCCATCGTCGATGCTTCGGTACAACGGTTGCGTCCCATTCTGATGACCAGTATCTCCACCATCCTGGGATTATTGCCCCTGATGTTCGCCACCGGGGAGGGAGCCAACGGCCGCATCGCCATGGGGACCGCGGTGGTGGGTGGCCTGTTGATCTCCACCCTGCTCACCCTCTTCGTGATTCCGGTGATGTACATCTACTTCTCCACCGACAGGGAGGCAAAGAAAGATATGAAGCTCAAAGAACATACTACCCATGCATAAACGATTCAATCTCTTTGGTCTGTCAATGTTATTCCTGATGTTGCATGCAACCATCTATGCACAGGAGGTGATGAACCTGCAGGAATGCCTGTTCAACGGGTTGAAGAACAACTACGACCTGCAGATCGTGCGCAACGAGGAACAGATATCGGACAACAACGTCACCCTCGGAAACGCGGGATACCTGCCATCGGTCACACTCAACTCGGGTTACAACCTGCGTAGCAACAACAGCGATCAGTATCCTGCCGGTGACGATGTTGCCCAACAGCAACGCAATGCGGCTACCGGCACCCTGGATGCGTCGGTAAACCTGAACTGGACACTGTTCGAGGGATTTCGGGTACAGACCAGCTACAACCGTTTGCAGGAATTGAAGACAATAGGCGCACTCAACACCCGACTGGCAGTGGAGCAATTTATCTCCAACCTCACCGCGGAATACTACAACTACGTGCAGCAGCAGATCCGGCTGGGCAACCTCAAGTATGCGGTGGCACTCTCAAAGGAACGCTTGCGCATCGTGGAAGCCCGCTATCAGGTAGGCTCCCTCTCACGTCTCGACCTGCAACAGGCAAGGGTTTACTTCAATGCCGACAGCTCCCTGTTGATACAGCAATATGAGATCCTGAACGGCTCCCGTATCCGGTTAAACGAGATGATGGGGGGCGACGTGAACCGTTCCTTCGCGGCACGCGACACCACGATTGCCTGCAACAGGATGCTACAGAAAGATGAACTGCTGCGTGATGCCCTGCAGCGCAACACCCTGCAGTTGCTCACCGAGAAGAACAAGACACTCAGCGAACTGGAGCTGAAGAGACTACAAAGTCAGAACTACCCCTACCTCCGCCTCAACACCGGCTATGGATTCAGCCATTACAATTACAGCAGCGGGACACTCGACCGTCAGCGCAGCTGGGGACCCACGGCAGGTGTCACACTGGGCTATACGCTCTTTGACGGTTTCAACCGCAGAAGAGAGCAAAAAAATGCAATGATCTCGGTAGAGAACAGGCAACTGGAAGTAGAAAGAAACAGGTTGGAATTGGAGAGTGATTTTGCCAACATGTGGATGGCTTATCAAAACAACCTGGAGCTCACCCAGTTGGAGAAAGAGAGTTTGGAAAACGCAAAACTGAACTACGAGATCGCCATGGATCGATACCAGATCGGCGACCTCTCAGGGCTGGAGCTGCGTGAGGCACAGAACAGCTTATTGGAAGCGGAGCAGCGACTACTCACCGCACAGTACAACACCAAGCTCTACGAGATCTCGCTGTTGCAGATCAGCGGCAAGGTGGATCAATACCTGACACCATAAAGGGTGCATTCGTATTGATTGGTTCTCATGTCACGACTCAGGTGAAGCGCTGAAGGTGTGCCAGCACCTCCTCGTTCCGGTCATAGAGTCCCAGGTTCAGGTTCACCAGATCACCCCGTTCCGCCATCTTCCGGATCATGGGATAAATGGGTCGCTGTTCGCTCCAGAACACCCTGTTCAGAAAAATCATCGGGCTGGCATATCCATAGGATTCATAATGGTTCTGTGCCAGATCCTGAAACACCTCCTGCATTGTTCCGGCACTTCCGGGTGTGAAGATCACACCCCCTTTGGCAAAGGCCAACAACCCCTCCTCACGCACGCTGTTCTCGAAATACTTGGCAATATGGGTGGCAAACGGTGTGGGTAGCTCATGTCCATAATGCCAGGTGGGGATGCCCAGGCTCTCGTATCCAGGATCGGGGAACCGCTCCATCACCCGAAAAGCAGATGCCAGCCACTGATCATCCGAATAGGCAGGGGCAACCGCAAGCAGCTTCATTGCCTCCAGCAGGTCGGCCTCACTCCGTCCCGCCATCCAGGCACCCGCGTGGGTGGCCTCCATGGCTCCCGGTCCACCACCTGAAAGCATCAGATACCCCTGCTCGGTAAGCATCTTCGCCAGCTGCACCACTTGCAGGTAGATCGCATCGGTGCGCAACATGCTGTGTCCACCCATCACTGCCACCAGTCGACGTTCATCAAAGCGGGAGAGGTACTCCTGCAGGGAGTCGGTGATCGAGTGATCATGCAGTCGTTGTGCCAGTGTGTCGCGGATAGCCAGTTTCACTTTTGATTGCTGGTAGTAGTCGTACACCACCTTGTCGGCTGTTTCAGCATAGGTTCCGGGGCGTGAGGGGTCGAAACCCTTGTAGAGAGAATCCTTGTTGTAGAGTCTACTGGGATAGGTATCAAAGGGTACATCCAATGCCGGAAAAATAAAATTATCCGTTTGCAGGTGTCGCAACAACCGATCCGACAGGTTGCAACCAAGAAAGAGACACCTGGAAAAACTGACACCAAGCATCTCCTCCTCTATCGCTGTCAGATCGAGCGATTGTACCGCGATCTCATCCACATCACCCCGTATCAGAAAAGATTTCAGTTCGGCAAGGTTGTCAAATTGTTGCATATTTTCGGCTTGAATGTTAATAAGTTAATAAGTTGGTAGGTTAGTAAGTTAGTAAGTTAGTAAGTTAGTAAGTTAGTATGTTTGTAAGTTTGTAAGTTAGTAAGTTAGTAAGTTAGTATGTTGGTATGTTTGAAAGTTCGAGGTTCGAGGTTCGAGGTTTGAAGTTTGAAGTTCGAAGTTCAAGGTTAGGATTTTGTAGCGCTTCACTGACACATGATACCTGACAGCTTACTGCATACAACTTATAGCTTATAGCTTATAGCTTACTACTTATAGCTTACTACTTATAGCTTACTGCTTACTGCTTACTGCTTATTGCTTACTGCTTACTGCTTATAGCTTATAGCTTACTGCTAAAACCTGAAACCTGACAACTTACATCTTCAACGCTTTCCTTGCCCAAATGGTTTGCG
Organism: Bacteroidota bacterium; assembly: GCA_023399295.1. Lineage (GTDB taxonomy): Bacteria > Bacteroidota > Bacteroidia > Bacteroidales > Dysgonomonadaceae > Proteiniphilum. The sequence goes on along the minus strand of JAEWQF010000037.1, from coordinate 41,924 downwards.
TCACCCCCCTTGAAAGGAGGTATAGAATGAAAGAGAGCCAGAGTCCGTTGTTACCCCAATAGGGTGAGATCAGGTAGAAACAGACAAAGAAGAGGATGGAGGCGAAGATCATTGCATTGCGCATCTGTGCCGAGGCAGTGGCTCCGATGTAGATCCCGTCCCACAGAAAGGCGGCAAAGCCGGTAAGCGGAATCAGCAGGATCCAGTAGAGGTAATCACCCGCCACTTCAATGATCTCCCGGTCATTGGTCAGTATCTGCAGTATCTGTTCGGGGAAAAAGAGATAAACCCCCATCGCGGTGATGCTCACCACAGTGCCCCAGAAGAAGATACGCCGCAACATATGCCGCAAGGCAGGTCTGTTGTTCGCACCGACAAAACGGCCGGTGAGCGCCTCACCGGCATAGGCAAAGCCATCCATGAAGTAGGAGAAAAGCATGAAGAACTGCATCAGCAGGGCATTCACCGCCAGGATGGTTGCACCCATACCGGAAGAGGCAAAGGTGAAGAAAGTGGTGACCAGTGTCAGCAGAAAGGTACGGACAAACACATCGCCATTGACACGGAAGTAGCGGCGGATGACACCCCTTTCCCAGATATCCTCTTTCCGCACATAACGTCGAAGCCGCCGGTAATAGCGCCACCAGCAACCTGCAGCCACCAGGAAGGAGATGAGCTGCGAGAGCACTGTTCCCAGGGCGATTCCCTCCACCTTCATCCCCAAGGCGAAGACAAAGAAGAGACTCAGCAGGATGTTCAGCACGTTGTTGAAGATGGCGATAACCATTGGGATGCGGGCATTCTGCATACCGATGAACCACCCCTTGAAGGCATACATTCCCAACACCGCAGGAGCTCCCCATACCACGATGCGGAAGTAACGCTCCACATAATACACCGATTCCGGTCCGGACTGGATCAGTGAAAAGGCAAAGCGTCCCAGGGGGAGTTGCAACAGCAGGATTGCGGTGCCGAGACCCAGTCCGATCAGCAGTGAGCGGATCAGCACATGCATCGTCTCCGGCAGATCACGTGCCCCGTAAGCCTGTGAAGCAAAACCACTGCTGCTCATCCGCAGGAAGCCAAAGTTCCAGTAGATCATGTTGAAGATATTGGCGCCCAAGGCGATGGCACCAATATAGAGAGTCGATCCCAGCCGTCCTGCAACAGCGATGTCAATCATCCCCAGCAGGGGTACCGTGATATTTGTAATGATATTTGGGAGTGCCAGCCTAAAGATCTTCCTGTCCATCGCTACAAAAATAAACCAAAAAAAATCATCCGCGAAGGAATCTCACCTAATTGCGCAACGAGACAACCCCGATCGACGGGTTAATAAAAGATATTTTTCAGTAATCAATGGATTGGTACCATCATTTTTTGTAACTTTGCTCACTCCTTAATTGTACTTCCCTCATAAATTTTCACTCTGCACCGGGGAATACACAACCAGGCGATTATGTAAATGAAATCAAGCATACACAACATCATACAGGATAGACCATATGGATAAAATTCAGGAACTTACCTCAAAACTATACACCGAAGGAGTGGAGAAAGGCAAGGAGGAAGCTGAGCGAATTATTGCAGAAGCCAGAGCCAAAGAAGAGAAAATACTGAAAGAAGCAAAGGCAAACGCAGATCAGCTGATTGCCGCGGCTCAGAAAGAACAGGCAGAGCTGAAAAAACATACCGAAGCGGAGTTGAAGCTCTATGCATCGCAGTCGCTCGAGGCACTCAAGACGGAGATCATCAACCTGTTGACCGACAAGCTGGCCACCATGAATGTGCAGACAGCCATGGAGGACAAACGATTCATGCAGAAACTGATCAGCGAGATGCTGGCAAACTGGTCAAAGAATGAAACCCTGACGGTGGGCGTGGCACACCCTGAGGAGTTGGAGTCCTATATCGCATCCAACATGAAGCATCTGCTGGAGAAAGGAGTGAGAATTGAATCGGTGAATGGCATCAAAACAGGGTTTATCCTCTCTCCCGCTGACGGCACCTACAAGGTACGTTTTGGTGAAGAGGAATTCATCGATTATTTCAAGGAGTACCTGCGTCCCCTGATCCGGCAACTGCTCTTCTAAAAGGAAAACCTTTCTGAAACCCCGCCATTTTCGATGAGGACCATGCTTTTTAAAAATCAGTATTATTATTTCATCTCCGGCTTGCCCGACTTCTCGTTCGACGCAACCAAGATACCCTTCTCCACTGAGACATTCAGGGAGATGCTCAACGAGGCCCTTGAACCGGAGGACAACAAGCTAATCAGCAGATACTTTCTTCGTTACGACAACCTCAACCTATTCCAGATCCTGGAAAAAAAAGAGGGCAAATGGCACAACGAAGGGAACTTCTCACCGGATGAGATGAATGAGATCGTCGAAAAGGTGAAAGAGGGTGATCCCATTGACAATGAGCTGGCACCTCCCTATTACGAGACATTCATCAGGAGATGGCTCAACGAGGAGGCACCCGGCGATGCCCGCACACTTGAAGACCTGATTGCATCCTTTCACATGGACTATGGCCTGGAAGCACCGAACAGCCTGATCGCCGCCTGGTTCGAACTGAATCTCAACATCGGAAACATCCTCTCAGCAATCTATGCACGCAAATATGGCATTGAAATCCCGGGTGTGGTGGCCGGTAACAATCCGCTGGCTGTCACCATCCGTGAGAATGCCAACGCCCGTGATTTCGGCATCGCCCTGGAGCTGGACTACTTCGACATCCTCCTTCGCCTCTCCGAAGAGGACGACATCTTCGAACGGGAACGCCGTCTCGACAAGTTCCGCTGGGACTGGCTCGAGGAACATACCGCACTCGACTATTTCAACATCGAGTACCTCTTTGCTTATCTCTGTAAGCTGCAGATACTGGAGCGGTGGGTGAAACTGAATGCAAAAGAGGGAGAACGTATCTTCCGGGAGATGATCGACAACCTGAAAAGCGGGATCGAAATGCCGGAGGATAACTGACAACAATACACTACAACAACCAAATATGTTAACAAAAGGAACTGTCAAAGGAATCATAGCCAACCTGGTCATCGTGGAAGTGGACGGACCGGTCGCACAGAACGAGATCGCCTACATCGACCTCGATGGCACCCGCCTCATGTCGGAGGTGATCAAGGTAGTTGGTAAGAATGTCTACGTGCAGGTGTTCGAAAGCACCCGCGGCCTGCGTGTCGACACGCAGGTTGAGTTTCAGGGACACATGCTGGAGGTGGTACTCGGACCGGGTTTGCTGGAACGCAACCTCGACGGGCTGGAGAACGACCTCGACAAGATGGAAGGTGTCTTTCTGAAACGGGGTGAGTACACCTTCCCGCTCAACGAGGAGAAAGAATGGTCGTTCAAGCCACTGGCAGCTGTCGGTGACAAGGTGACGGGCGGCTCCTGGTTGGGTGAGGTGGATGAAAACTTCCAGCCGCACAAGATCATGGTTCCCTTTGTGATGAAAGAGGAGTACACTGTGAAGCGCCTCGCAGAGGAGGGCAGCTACAATATCCACCACACCATTGCGGTGGTGACCGATCAGGCAGGCAAGGAGCATGCCATCACCATGGTGCAGCGCTGGCCGGTAAAGATACCCATCACCACCTACAAGGAGAAGCCGCGTCCCTACAAGCTGCTTGAGACAGGTGTCCGTTCCATCGACACGCTAAACCCGATCGTGGAGGGGGGTACCGGTTTCATTCCCGGCGCCTTTGGCACAGGCAAGACCGTATTGCAACACGCCATCTCCAAACAGGCGGAAGCCGACATTGTGATCATCGCGGCCTGTGGTGAACGCGCCAATGAGGTGGTGGAGATCTTCACCGAGTTTCCGGAGCTGATCGACCCACACACGGGACGCAAACTGATTGAACGCACCATCATCGTGGCCAACACCTCCAACATGCCGGTGGCGGCACGCGAAGCATCGGTCTATACGGCGATGACCATCGGTGAGTACTACCGTTCCATGGGGCTCAAGGTGCTGCTGATGGCCGACTCCACCTCGCGCTGGGCGCAGGCACTCCGTGAGATGAGCAACCGTCTGGAGGAGCTGCCGGGACCGGATGCCTTCCCGATGGATCTCTCGGCCATCATCTCCAACTTCTATGGCCGTGCCGGACATGTCATCCTCCACAACGGTCAGGAGGGCTCCATCACCTTCATCGGCACCGTCTCACCGGCAGGTGGCAACCTGAAGGAGCCGGTAACCGAGAACACCAAGAAGGTGGCACGCTGCTTCTACGCGCTGGAACAGGAACGTGCCGACAAGAAACGATATCCGGCCATCAACCCGATTGAATCCTACTCAAAATACATCGAATACCCCGAGTTTGAGGTGTTTATCGCTGAGCATCTCTCCGACGACTGGACAGCGAAAGTGAACGAGGCCAAGACACGCCTGCTTCGGGGAAAAGAGATCGCCGAACAGATCAACATCCTGGGCGATGATGGTGTGCCGGTGGAGTACCACATCACCTTCTGGAAGGCAGAGCTGATCGACTTTATCGTGCTGCAGCAGGATGCATTCGATCCGATCGATGCAGTCACACCACTCAAACGACAGAAGCACATCCTCGATCTGGTGACGGAGATATGTCGAACCGGGTTTCAGTTCGACCACTTCAACCAGGTGGCCGACTTTTTCAAGGCGCTGATCAACATCGGCAAACAGATGAATTATGCCGAATTTGAGACCGACCTGTTTATAAAATACCAAGGTCAGCTCCTGGAGATGGTATCGGAAAAACGCATCGGATGATGCGGTGAGATCACCGGGAGGACAACAAATCAGCTAATTATCAAATCAGCAAATCAATTCAAGATGGCAAAAGCATTTCAGAAAATATACACCCAGATCACCCAGATCACCAAAGCCACCTGCTCGGTGAAGGCCACCCATGTGGGATACGATGAGCTGGCTACCGTCAACGGCCGGCTGGCACAGGTGGTAAAGATCATCGGTGACGAGGTAACCCTACAGATCTTCCAGGGTACGGAAGGAATCCCCACCAACGCAGAGGTGATCTTCATGGGCAAAGCACCCTCACTCATGGTGGGTGAACAGCTGGCAGGCCGCTTCTTCAACGCCTATGGTGACCCTATCGACGGTGGTCCCGTGCCCGAAGGAGAGGAACAGCCCATCGGTGGTCCCTCGGTGAACCCGGTAAGAAGAAAACAACCCTCCGAGCTGATCGCTACCGGTATCGCTGGCATCGACCTCAACAACACACTGGTATCGGGACAAAAGATCCCCTTCTTTGCCGATCCCGACCAGCCCTTCAACCAGGTGATGGCTACCGTGGCACTCCGTGCCAAAGCCGACAAGATCATCCTGGGCGGGATGGGGATGACAAACGACGACTACCTCTTCTTTAAGAACGTCTTCAGCAATGCAGGCGCACTCGATCGCATCATCTCCTTCATGAACACCACCGAAGACCCGGCGGTAGAGCGGCTCCTGGTGCCCGACATGGCGCTGACGGCAGCTGAATACTTCGCCGTGGAGAAGAATGAGAAGGTGCTGGTGCTGCTCACCGACATGACCTCCTATGCCGATGCGCTCTCCATTGTCTCCAACCGCATGGATCAGATACCCTCGAAAGACTCCATGCCGGGATCACTTTACTCCGACCTGGCCAAGATCTACGAAAAGGCAGCCCAGTTCCCTGCAGGGGGTTCCATCACCATCGTGGCAGTGACCACCCTCTCGGGTGGTGACATCACCCATGCCGTACCCGACAACACGGGTTACATCACCGAGGGACAGCTCTTCCTGCGTCGCGACAGTGATGTGGGCAAGGTGGTGGTCGATCCGTTCCGGTCGCTCTCCCGACTGAAGCAACTGGTACAGGGAAACAAGACCCGCGAAGATCATCCGCAGGTGATGAATGCAGCCGTACGCCTCTACGCCGATGCAGCCAATGCCAAGACCAAGCAGGAGAACGGGTTCGACCTGACCGACTACGACGAGCGGACCCTCTCCTTCGCCAAAGATTACGCTGCATCAATCCTGGCCATCGATGTGAACCTCGATACCGTTGAGATGCTCGACAAAACATGGAAGTTACTCTCCGAGCACTTCAAACCTTCGGAAGTGAACATGAAACAAGAACTGGTGGATAAGTACTGGCAATAATGGCAATCAAATTTCAATACAACAAAACCTCGCGACAACTGCTGGAAAAGCAGCTGAAGGTGCGCATACGGGCGCTCCCCACCCTGCAGAACAAAGAGACGGCGTTGCGCATGGAGGTAAAAAAAGCAAAGAAGGAGATTGAAGAGCTGGAACAGCAGCTGGAGCAACAGATCCACTCATATGACAAGATGGTGGGCCTCTGGACAGAGTTCGACCCCACCTTGGTGCGGGTGAAGGATGTGGATCTCTCCAGAAAGAAAATCGCCGGTGTGACACTCCCCATCCTGGAGAAGGTGGAATTTGAAATCAAACCCTTCAGCATCTTCAGCCAGCCCAAATGGTTCCTCGATGGTGTGAAGCGCGTGGAGGAACTGGCTGAGATCGGCATCCGACGTGATTTCAACGAGATCAAACTGAGAAAATTGGAATATGCCCGGAAGAAGACCACACAGAAGGTGAACCTGTTTGAAAAGGTGCAGATACCCGGCTACCAGGATGCCATCCTGAAGATCAAACGATACCTGGAGGACGAGGAGAACCTCTCCAAGTCATCACAGAAAATCATGCGTGCCCACCAGGAGAAACGAAAGGCAGAGGAGGGAAGCATATGGTAGCGAAGATGAAAAAGATCACCTTCCTGGTCTTTCACAAGGATTACAATCGTTTTCTGCAGGAACTGCGGGAGCTGGGGATGATCCACGTGGTGCAAAAGGAGGAGGCCCTACTCGACGGAGAGGAGCTGCACCAGTACATCGTGGAGAGTAAGCTCCTGAATGAAGCCAGAAAGAGACTCGAGAAGGTGGTCGACAAGAAGAGATTCACACCCACCAACCAACCCAGCGTGATGAGAGGGATGGAACTCCCCGCGGCCATCGCTGAGATAGAGGCTGAGCAATCAGCCCTCAACCAGCAGTTGCAGGTGAGCATGCGCGAACGGGAGGCACTGCGACCCTGGGGTCACTTCAATCCAGCCGATGTCAAAAAGCTGGAAGAGTCAGGCTACCGCCTCAACTTCTTCATCACCACCGACAGGAACTACAACCCGGCATGGGAGGATGCCTATAACGCCCTGCTTATCCGCAGGGAGGGGTCAAAAGTCTATTTCCTCACCCTGACACGGGAGACTGACCTTGCCGAGAAGCTCAACCTGGAGGAGATGAAACATCCAGGGCTCTCGCTGCACGAGCTGGATCAGCTGATCGTCTCGCTGCGCAATCAAATTGAACAGCAGGATGAGGCACTGATCAGGCTGACAAGTGAACTACCCTCACTTGATGCTGCACTCAGCGAGCTCAACACAAAGATCATCTTCGCCCGTGTGGCAGAAAGCGCCACACCACTGGCTGAAGAAAAGGTGAAGCTCCTGCAGGGATGGGCACCCCTCGACAACGAGCCGGAGATTGTCGCTTACCTCTCTTCAAAAGAGGTCTATTTCGAAACGGCCACACCCCAACCGGAGGATGATGTCCCCATCAAATTTGCAAACAACCGCTTCACCCGTCTCTTTGAGCCGATCGCGGAGCTTTACATGCTGCCAAAATACAATGAGATCGACCTCACCCCCTTCTTCGCTCCCTTCTACATGATCTTCTTCGGTCTCTCGCTGGGCGATATCGGATACGGTACTTTCCTGTTACTCGCCTCCACCCTGGCAACACACTTCATGAAGCAGATCGGAAAAACAATGAAAGGGATGCTGCGCCTGGTACAGATACTGGGAGCCTCTACCATGGTCTGCGGCCTGCTCACCGGAGGGTTCTTCGGCTTCAGCATCTACGAAACCCAGATCCCCTTCTTCCAGCAGATGAAGGAGCAGGTCTACTTCGACAACCAGCAGATGTTTGTGCTCTCACTGATTCTGGGTGTGATACAGATCCTCTTTGGTATGGGCCTGAAGATCTTCAACCGCATCCGGCAGTTCGGCATCATGCATGCCCTCTCCACCATCGGATGGGTGCTCCTGCTGTTGAGCATGGTGGCGGCCTACCTCTTCCCTGCTGTGATGCCGATGGGAAGCAGCACACACCTTGTGGTGATGGGTGCATCGGCAGTGTTGATCCTCTTCTTCAATGCACCGGGCAAGAACCCGTTCCTCAACCTGGGTCTGGGGCTCTATGACACCTACAACATGGCGACCGGGCTGCTGGGCGACGTGCTCTCCTATGTCCGCCTCTTCGCATTGGGGCTCTCTGGCGGCATCCTGGCCAGTGTCTTCAACAGCCTGGCCCTGGGACTGAAGCCGGACAACGTGGTGGTGGGTTCGCTGGTCTTCCTGCTCATCTTCCTCTTCGGTCATGCCATGAACCTCTTCATGAACGTGCTGGGTGCCGTGGTACATCCCATGCGACTCACTTTCGTTGAATTTTACAAAAACGCGGAGTTCACCGGTGGAGGAAGGCGTTATGCACCCTTTCAAAAGCAGGAAAAAACCATCCAATAGCCATTGTACACATTAAAATAAAGATTCAAAACCAATAGAAACAACAAACAAATAACAATTCACAACATGGACAGCAACTTATTAATCGCCTACATCGGCATCGGAATCATGATCGCCCTCTCAGGCATTGGCAGCGCCTATGGAGTTACCATTGCCGGCAACGCAGCCATCGGCGCCTTGAAGAAAGACAGCTCGAAATTCGGCAACTTCCTCGTACTGACGGCTCTGCCCGGCACACAGGGGCTCTATGGCTTTGCCGGATACTTTATGTTCCAGACCATCTTCAGCGTGCTGACTCCCGATATCTCCGCCATACAGTCGGCAGCCGTGCTGGCAGGTGGCCTGGCAATGGGGCTGATCGGCCTCTTCTCGGCCATCCGTCAGGGGCAGGTATGTGCCAATGGTATCGCAGCCATCGGACAGGGACACAACGTCTTTGGCAACACACTCATCCTTGCAGTGTTCCCCGAACTTTATGCCATCGTGGCGTTGGCCGGTGTCTTCCTGATCGGTACCGCCGTTGCATAAACGTGCGATCATCCCAAACAAGTGAGGCTGCTCCCTAACAGGAACAGCCTCACTTTTGTTTCAGAACGGCGCATTTGTTCAGATGCCGTCGATTTCAATCCGATCGATACCGATGTCCTTCATTGAGGCGGGATCCTCCACCGGCTCAATGTGTGTGGAGACGGTGACCGGTTCCCTGAACATGGTGATGATAGTCTCCTCCACCTCGTCCGCACAGTCATGTCCCCGTTTCACGCTCCACTCACCCGGCACCAGCAGGTGCATCGAAATGAAGCGGCGTGGTCCCGACATGCGGGTCAGCAGGGAGTGGTATTCAATCTCCCTCTCACCAAGCGAATCGAGATAGGCGGTCACCCTCTCCAACTCATCCTCAGGGATGGTGGCATCCATCAGCTCACGTGCCGACCGAACGATCAGCCTGTAGCCGGAATAGATGATGTTGAGCGCTACCAGGATGGCGATGATGGGGTCGATGATCAGCCAACCGGTAACCTGTACCAGGATGATTCCCAGTATCACCCCCACCGTGGTATAGACATCGGTCATCAGGTGCCTGCCATCTGCTTCCACCAGCAGCGATTTCTTCTTTTTCCCGTTGTTGATCAGGACTAGACCCACGGCAAGGTTCACCAGGGAAGCCAGCAGGGAGAAGAGCAATCCGGTCCCGATGTTTTCCAGCGCCACCGGATCAACCAGTCGCGGTGCCGCCGAACGGATGATGGTGAAGGCAGCCACCAGGATCAACGCCCCCTCCACCGCGCTGGAGAAGTACTCCGCCTTGCCGTGACCAAACTCATGTTCCTGGTCTGCCGGCTTGCGTGAGATATGAAGCATCAGCAACGCAAAGAGGGCGGCGAAGAGGTTGACGAACGACTCCAGTGCATCGGAGAGGAACCCCATCGACCCGGTTGCATGAAAAGCGTAGTATTTCAGCAAGATGGTAACAAGTGCTGCAGCAACCGAGAGGTAGAGATATTTGTTGAGTGATCGGCTATTCATTGAATCAAATAGTTTATCCACCATCACAACAGTTCCGCTATTCACTGACAGGGAGCAAAATCGTTCCCACCAACGGTGGTATCTGGCAGATGATCCGACAAAAGTAATCATTTCTGTTGAACTGTGGCTCCCCGCTACTTTTATAATTGATCAATCATTAAAAAACAGACACCATCCTCACTATTTGGAATTTGGGAGTCGGGATGATTGGGCTTTTTTCATTATCTTTGTACCCGGAAAACAAAACAACCCATTGGACTATGTTTGAAAATTTAAGTGACAGACTGGAGAGGTCGTTTAAGATACTGAAGGGCGAAGGCAGGATCACCGAGATCAATGTGGCCGAGACCCTCAAGGAAGTGCGTAGGGCACTTCTTGATGCCGACGTCAACTACAAGACTGCGAAGGATTTTACCGAAACAGTGAAACAGAAGGCGCTAGGACAGGATGTGCTCAACGCGGTGAAACCGGAGCAGATGATGGTGAAGATCGTACACGACGAACTGGCCACCCTGATGGGCGGCACGGCAGTCGACATCAACACCAAGGGCACTCCGGCAGTGATTCTGATGTCCGGCCTGCAGGGATCGGGTAAGACCACCTTCTCCGGTAAGCTGGCCAGCATGCTCAAGAACAAGAAGGGGAAACAGCCCCTGTTGGTGGCGGGTGACGTCTATCGTCCGGCCGCCATTGAGCAGCTCAAGGTGCTGGGTGAACAGATCGGTGTCTCCGTCTATACGGAGGAGGAGAACAAGAATCCGGTGAAGATCGCACAGAACGCCATCCAGTATGCCCGTCAGCACGGCAAGGACCTGGTGATCATCGACACCGCCGGCCGGTTGGCCATCGACGAGCAGATGATGCAGGAGATCGAATCGATCAAAAAGGCGGTCAACCCGCAGGAGATCCTCTTCGTGGTGGATGCCATGACCGGTCAGGATGCAGTGAACACCGCGAAGGAGTTCAACCAACGACTCAACTTCAACGGGGTGGTGCTCACCAAACTCGATGGGGACACCCGCGGTGGTGCGGCACTCTCTATCCGCTCGGTTGTCGACAAGCCGATCAAGTTTGTCGGTACGGGCGAGAAGCTCGACGCCATCGACGTGTTCCACCCGGAACGTATGGCCGACCGCATCCTGGGAATGGGCGACATTGTCTCACTGGTGGAGAAGGCACAGGAACAGTATGATGAGGAGGAGGCACGCCGCCTGCAGAAGAAGATCGCCAAGAACCAATTCGATTTCAACGACTTCATCGCCCAGATACAGCAGATCAAGAAGATGGGTAACCTGAAGGATCTGGCATCGATGATCCCCGGCGTGGGCAAGCAGATCAAAGACCTGGACATCGACGACGATGCCTTCAAGGGCATCGAGGCGATCATCCGCTCCATGACACCGGCAGAGCGCTCCAACCCGGAGATGCTGAACGGCAGCCGCCGTGCCCGCATCGCCAAGGGGAGCGGCACCAACGTGCAGGAGGTGAACAAGCTGATCAAACAGTTCGACGAGACCCGCAAGATGATGCGGATGATGACCTCCGGTGGTGGCAAACAGGCGATGCGCAATCTCCGCAGGAGATAACGTTCGTTGTTCTTAGTTTATCGTTTACAAGAAATAAAAAAAGCTGATAGCTGATAGCTAAAAGCTTATAGCTGAAAATCATGAACCTGATCGATGGAAAGGCGACAGCCACTGAGATAAAACGGGAGATAGCCGAAGAGGTGGCACAGATCAAGGCTGCCGGCGGCAAGACACCCCATCTGGCAGCTGTGTTGGTGGGTCACGACGGTGGCAGTGAGACCTACGTGGCCAACAAGGTACGCAGTTGCGAGGAGGTGGGTTTCCACTCCACGCTGATACGCTACGAGACCGATGTCACGGAAGAGGAGCTGCTCGCCTGTGTGGAACGGCTGAACAACGACCCCGACATTGACGGCTTCATTGTGCAGCTGCCACTACCGAATCATATCCGGGAAGAACGGATCACCGAAGCAATCGACTACCGCAAAGATGTGGACGGCTTCCATCCGGTGAACGTGGGACGCATGTCACTGGGGCTCCCCTGCTTCCTCTCCGCCACGCCCGCCGGTATTGTGGAGTTGCTGAAACGGTATCACATTGAGACGCGCGGGAAACACTGCGTGGTGCTGGGACGCAGCAACATCGTGGGCAAGCCGGTATCGATGCTGATGATGCAGAAGGGAACACCGGGCGACTGCACGGTGACCGTCTGCCACAGTCGCACCAGAAACATCAAGGAGATCTGCCTGCAGGCCGACATCATCATCGCCGCACTTGGCGTACCGGAGTTCCTGAAAGGAGATATGGTGAAGGAGGGAGCGGTGGTGATCGACGTGGGAACCACCCGTGTACCGAACGACACAACAAAATCGGGCTTCAAACTGACGGGCGACGTGGCTTTCGACGAGGTGGCACCCAAATGCTCCTGGATCACGCCCGTGCCGGGCGGCGTGGGACCGATGACCATCGTCTCGCTGATGCGCAACACCCTGCTGGCTGGCAAGAGGGCAATATACGCATAATCGTCTGTCGGGAGACATTCCCCAATTTGATACACCCCATGAAGAAAGCAAAACCCCATGTCGTAGTCACCGGTGGTGCACAAGGCATCGGTCGGGTGGTGATGCAACTCTTGTTGGAGGAGGGATTCAGTGTATCGGTATTCGACATCGACAGTGAGGCGATGGAGGAATTGAAACCATCGTTCCGCAGGCGCAGCGTCTCCTTTCACATTACCGACGTCTCCAACGAGGTGAGCGTCCGCTCCTCCATCCGTGCAGCCATCAAGCAATATGGCAGCGTTTATGGACTGGTAAACAATGCAGTGTATGAACTATTCAAACCGATGGAGGAGCTCACCCTGGAGGAGTGGAACAGGGCTCTCGCTACCAACCTCACCGGCACCTTCCTCTGCAGTAAACACCTGGCATCCTCACTCCGTGAGACAAAGGGATCGATTGTCAACATCTGCTCCACCCGTGCTTTTCAGTCGGAGCCACACACCGAATCCTATTCAGCCAGCAAGGGAGGCATCTGTGCCCTCACCCATGCCATGGCGGTGAGCCTGGGTCCCCACGTGCGGGTCAACAGCATCTCTCCCGGCTGGATTGATGTTTCCGCACTGAAGAAAAAAACTGTTGCGAAACAAGCAAATATTACTATGGAGGATCACTTGCAGCATCCTGTCGGCCGTGTGGGCAATGCGATGGACATCGCACGCATGGTCCTCTTCCTGATGAACCCGGATAACAGCTTCATCACGGGACAGAACTTCACGGTGGATGGGGGAATGACAAAGAAGATGATCTACGTCTGACGTCCTGTTTTTTCGGTACTAATATTTCTTCACCTTGATGAGCAGGATGCCTACCAGTGTCCAGAAGATCTCCCGGATGCGCTTGCAGAGACTCACAAAGACACCATACGACAAGGGCAGTGAGAGGATGCCGAATACGATCACGATGCCACCCTCGCGGGAACCCATCTGCATCGGCATGAAGAAGAGAATGTTACCGATCAGCGACTGGATCGATTCGATCAGCACCCCCTGACCAAAGGGAATGGGACGACCCACAGCCATCATCATCAGGATCACCTCCAGGCAGAGAAAAAAACGGGAGAATATCTCGAGCGAAAGCGACACGATAAAATCCTTCTTGCGGTTGCGGTAGAGATCGGCAATCAGGCTATCCATCTGGTCTATCTTATCCTGGTTGTGTCTGCGATAGGCTTTCAGACTCTTCCCCACAAAAGGGAGACGGCCACCCAACATCAACGCCCTGTCTACCCCACCCCGTGTGTAGACCCTGTAAGCCCACATCAACAGCAGAATAGAGGTCGCGGTAGAAAGGATCATCCCGAGCGCCACCACGTCGGAGAGTACCGGCACCAGAAATAACAGCAGCGGGATGGAGACCATCCAGAAGATAAAATGTGAGACAAAATGCATCATGGTGGAAAGCAGCACCGAGGAGGTGGCGCGCTGGATGCCAAGGGTGGATTGCAGCTCGATGATCTTATAGGGTTCACCTCCCATTAAGCCGAATGGCGTGATGTAGTTGATGGCGAAGCCGCTGATCACCAGCTTGAAAAGCCGCAGGAAGCCGATCTTTTTCGTCTCCTCGCTGCCGTCCTGCAAGATCCGGTAAAAGGAGTAGGTATTAAGCAGGTAGACCACCACCCAGAGTCCGATGATGGGGGCAAACCACCAGCCTGTTTGTCTGATATCACGCAGGATATTGTCGATCCCGGTCTTATATATCATAAAGCCCAGCGCCAGGGCACCGAGCAGAAAAAATATATTCTGAGCTATCTTCGCTTTTTTTGCCATAGGAAAGCGGCTGTAAACAATGGCCTGACAGGCGCAGTATCAGGCCACAAAAATAGGGTTAATTGGTGAAAAACCAGCAACAAACTGCCGATTATTTTCGGAATGGAGGCTTTACCACCACCGCTTTCAACTTTTTGTTGCGCACACTGATCATTATTTCAGTCCCGGGGGCAGCATATTCCGGTTTGAGGTAACCCATGCCAATCCCTGTTTTCAGCACCGGCGAGATCGTACCCGAGGTAACAACCCCGATAGGGTGATCCGCATCGTTGCATATTTCATAGCCATGCCGCGGAATGCCCTTCTCGGTCAGCTCAAAACAACAGAGCTTGCGGGAGACACCCTCAACTTTTTCTTTCTCCAGGAGCTCACGACCAATAAAGGGCTTCTCATCAGTGAATCGGGTAATCCATCCCAGCCCTGCCTGCAGGGGGGTGGTGGTGTCGTCCAGATCGTTGCCATAGAGGCAGAATCCCATCTCCAGTCGCAACGTATCGCGTGCCCCAAGTCCTACGGGCTTGATGCCGAAGGGTGCTCCTGTTTGAAAAAGCGCATCCCATAGCTTGCCACCCTCTTCGGGATAAAAGTAGAGCTCAAAACCTCCGGCACCGGTATAGCCGGTATTGGAGATGATGACGTTGTCTACCCCGGCAAAGCGGCTGGTCACGAACGAGTAGTAAGGGATGGACGAGAGATCGGCATCAGTCAGCTGCTGCATGATCTCCAGTGACTTCGGTCCTTGAACAGCCAGTTGGGCCATATGCCCGGAGGCGTTCTCCAGTTCCGCACCCATGCTGTTGTGCCGTTGACACCACTCCCAGTCTTTCTCGATGTTGGCTGCGTTGACAACGAGCAGGTATTTCTCCGGTTCATACTGGTAGACGATGAAATCGTCCACGATGCCGCCCTGCTCGTTGACAAAACAACTGTACTGCGCCTTGCCTGGTTCCAGGCGAGAGGCATCGTTGCTGGCTATCTTTTGAAGGAAGGGGAGTGCCTGTGGCCCTTTCACCCAGAACTCACCCATGTGCGACACATCGAACACCCCCACGCCATGCACAACCGTGAGATGCTCGTCAATGATACCGCTGTACTCAATGGGCATGTTGTACCCGGCAAACTCGTGCATCTTTGCTCCCAGGGCAATGTGCAGATCGGTAAATGGCGTTTTCTTCATATTTGGTTTTTGATTTCGGATGACTGGGTTATGCCTCTTTGGCGACAAGTTCGGCAATCCGGACAATCACTTCGGCGGCTTTATGCAGTGAGGGTACTGGCAGAAACTCATACCGGCCATGGAAGTTCATCCCGCCGGCGAAGATATTGGGACAGGGAAGCCCCATGAATGAGAGGCGCGCCCCATCGGTGCCACCACGAATCGGTTTGATGTTGGGCTTCACACCTGCCGCCTCCATGGCACGATAGGCATAATCGATCACATGCATCACCGGCTCCACCTTCTCCTTCATATTGTAATACTGGTCTTTCAGATCCAACACAAGCCGGTTGTCATACTGCTTGTTCAACTGCTCCACCAGCTCTTTCATCAACTGTTTGCGTGCTTCGAACTTCATCCTGTCGTGGTCGCGGATGATGAAGGAGACCCTCGCCTCATCCACAGTGCCATTGATGCCGATCAGGTGAAAGAAGCCTTCATACCCTGCGGTATGCTCCGGCCGCTCCTGTGCGGGCAGCATGCCCACCAGCTCGGTGGCCAGATGGAGTGCATTGATCATCTTACCCTTTGCATACCCGGGGTGTACATTGCGCCCCTGTATCTCAATCTTCGCAACGGCGGCATTGAAATTTTCATATTCCAGCTCCCCCACCTCACTGCCATCCATCGTATAGGCCCACTCTGCAGCAAACTTCTCCACATCGAAATGATCTGCACCGCGACCGATCTCCTCGTCGGGTGTGAAGGCGATGCGGATCTTGCCATGTTCAATCTCGGGGTGGTCGATCAGGTATTGCATTGCCGTCATGATCTCCGCGATACCGGCTTTGTCATCCGCCCCCAACAGCGTGTTCCCGTCGGTGACGATCAGATCCTCTCCCACATGGTGCAGTAATTCGGGGAAGTGGGAGGGTGACAGCACCACGTTGTTGGCTTCATTGAGCAGGATATCCTTGCCATCGTAAGCTTTCACGATGCGCGGGTTCACCTGCTCTCCGCTCATATCGGGACTGGTGTCAAAGTGGGCGACGAAGCCGATCACCGGCACCTCCTTCTTCGTGTTGGCCGACAGGGTAGCCATCAGGTAACAGTTGTTGTCGAGACTCACCTCGGTGAGTCCCATCTCCAATGCCTCCTTTTCCACCTCTTTGGCCAGATTGAACTGTTTCTGCGTACTGGGCGTCTGAGTGCTGTTCTCATCCGATTGCGTATCAATGCGGGCATATTTGATAAACCGGTCTACTATATCCATGATGATCTTTTAAACTGATTCTATTTGTCGTTAAAACAATGTTGCTCCTACAAAGATAAAAAAAGAGGCTGAATGGGAAAAATCAATTCATCCTTTTGTATCTAAATAAAAAGCTGTATCTTTGCATCAGGGTAAGTCCTATACGGCCAGCTCCCATTGAATCCCCCAGGTCTTGATCGAAGCAAGGGTATTTGGTTGTAGCGGCGCGATATAGATCGCTTACCCTTTTTTTTATGCCCTAACGACAAAACCCCTTCTACCGTTACCGGTGAAGGGGTTTGTTGTTTGATGTGATGATGGCTGGTTATGCCAGCCTGGGCAAAAGTTTCGCATCGAGCGAGTACTTGCCGGCACCGATCAGGATGGCTCCCGCAAATACGATCAGCAGGTCGAGTGCATGTCCGAACACCATGAAGCTGTCACCAGCAGCCAGGTGGGTTGCCAGGGCGACCACCATGGTACCGGTCAGCATCACGGCAGCAGGACGGAACAACAGTCCCAGTGCGAACAAGGCGCCACCGACCGCTTCGGCAACGGCTGCCATGAACCCCCAAAAGGCAGGTGCGAAGGTGATCCCAAAGATAGCCATGCTGCCACCGATATAGGTCCAAGTCTCTACGCCACCCATCAACTTGGGTATGCCGTGTAACAGGATGGAGATTCCTATTCCCGCTCTCAATAACAACCATCCCAGTTGTAAAAGCTCTTCTTTTTTTCGCATAGTTGTAAAAATAATTATTGTGTAACCGCAGCTTGTCCGAGTGCGACAGATGGCACTACCGGCTGTAGTCACGTTGTTTCATTTATTCAATAATGTCTCTTCCTAAACCAATAGATATGCCGTTTTGTTTATCTTTGCAGCATCAATAAAATCGATATGTCCACATTTGCCCCTTTCGCCAAACCGATGTATGTGATGTTGAAGCCGGCAGGGTCCAAGTGCAACCTCGACTGCGACTACTGCTACTATCTGGAGAAGGCGAACCTCTTCCCTATGAAGAACAACCAGGTGATGAGCGAAGAGCTCCTCGAACGGTTCACGAAACAATATATCGAAGCACAAACACAGCCGCAGGTACTGTTCACCTGGCATGGAGGTGAGACGCTGATGCGGCCTCTCACTTTCTATAAGAAAGCGGTGGAACTGCAGAAGAAATACGCCGGTGGTCGTCAGATCGACAACGCCATACAGACCAATGGCACCTTACTGAATGATGATTGGTGTCTGTTTTTCAAAGAGAACAACTTTCTGGTGGGGATCTCGATCGACGGACCAGAGGAGTTTCACGATGAGTACCGGCGCGACAAGATGGGTCGCCCCTCCTTCCGGCGGGTGATGCGCGGCATAGAATTGCTAAAAAGGCACGGCGTGGAGTTCAACTGTCTGGCAGTAGTGAACGATTACAATGTGGACTATCCGCTGGAGTTCTATCGTTTCTTCAAGGAGATCGATTGCCGTTACATACAGTTTACCCCCATCGTGGAACGAATCCGAAAGAATAACGATTCTCCCTTGAAGCTGGCCACCGCGACAGATGAGGAAGAAGATGTGGTGCTGGCACCTTTCACGGTATCAGCAGACAAGTGGGGCAGGTTCCTCTCTGATCTGTTCGATGAATGGATCAAAGAGGATGTGGGCAGGATCTTCATCCAGATATTCGATTCCACACTGGCTAACTGGGTGGGTGAACAGCCGGGTGTTTGTACCATGGCCAAGACATGTGGTCATGCAGGCGCCATGGAGTTCAACGGCGATGTCTACGCGTGCGATCACTTCGTCTTCCCGGAATACCGACTGGGAAACATATACGACAAACCGCTCGCCTCATTGATGTACTCTGAGCAACAGCTTACCTTCGGCAACAACAAATTCGACACACTCCCGCAACAGTGCCGCGAATGTGATATGCTCTTCACCTGCTACGGGGAGTGCCCCAAGAACCGGTTTATCCTCGACAAGTACGGCAACAAGGGTCTCAACTACCTCTGCAGCGGTTACTACCGCTATTACAGTCATGTGGCTCCCTTTATGGATTTCATGAAGCAGGAACTGCTGGCAGGGCGTCCACCCGCCAACGTGATGGATTGGGCACGCATCAGGCAGGCATCAAGATAGGATCCTTCATTAAACCCTCAAAAAAAAACCGAACCACTGATGCGATTCGGTTTTTATGATTGGGTTAGTAGGTCTATTTCTGTTGTCCCTGACGGGCAGAATAACTGATCTTCAGCGCGTAGGCCTGTCTCAGCGCCTGCTTCACATCGGTGATGTACTGCATGCGGGTCTCTTCATCGGCTTTGATGGAGACGGTCATCAGTGGCTGGTCGGCTTCATTCATGCTTGCCTTTTCCTGGGCAATGTAATCCTGAATCTCCGACACTTGTGCGAAACGGTCGTTCAACTGCATCTGCGTACCTGTACCCAGACGGATCTCCATCGGGGGACCGATGTTGATATAGGTCACCAGCGATTTCTTTTCCAGTTTCTGCACCTCGGAAGCTGTCGGCAGTTTCATCCGCACCATCAGCGTCTCCGAACGCATGGTGGTTGTCACCATAAAGAAGAACAGAATAGCGAATACAATATCGGGCATCGATGAAGAGTTCAATGCAGGCATCTCTTTCTTGCCACCCTTATTAAATTTTCCCATCTTATTGTCCTCCGTAGTTTTTGGGTTCTGCCTCAGAGATGCGCTGCGGATAAAGATTGTTGATCTGTGACTGTTGGTCATCCGTCAGCTCACCATATGAGGTGTTGAAATATTTCCGCGCACCTTCCTCCCTCAGCTCATTGTAAGCCCTTACCACCTCATTCTGTACGGCGATATAGGTCTTGTAGCTGGTGGTGGCATCATTCTGAATTGAGACCACATGCTGGTCCGTGACCGGCACGATGCCGATGGGTGGACCGAAATCTTCTTCAGTTAATTCCGGAAGTTGTTCACTGTTCGAGGTGTTCAGCACAAACTCCTTCACTCTGTCCTTGAGCGCAGCCTTACTACTTGTACCCCGCAACTCTTCGGCGTTGGTGTACCATTCCGTACCCTGCTGGTTTGTGACCATGGTTTCGTTTTGTGAGTTCACCAGCACTACCAGCAGGTTTCTGCGCTGCACATCGACCGTGGTTTGCTCCTCGGTCTGAGGTGGAGGCGGTAGGCGGCGAGCCAAACCGGAATCGACATCCATATTGGATACCAGCAAGAAGAAGGTAAGCAACAGGAAAGAAATGTCCGCCATGGAACTTGCGTTAAGGGCCGGAACAGATCTGCTTGTTTTTGCCATATAATTAACCTTTCTTTTCGTTAATGTAAGATCTACCCATCAGCTTTTCTTCTTGAAAAGGGGCAGAATTAGAATAGCAAAGAACGTCAGTGCAAGCATGATATAGGAACTGTAAAGCCACATATCGGTAAGCTTCAGCGTTGCCGGCTTATTGTCGGGGCCATCGTATCCGGGAATCTCGAGCAAAGATCCGTCACCGATGAGATAAGTCACCAGCAACAGGGCTGCAATACCCACCAGGGCCAGCAATCCACCCAGTGCCTTCTTGGGACTCTCCTTCAGCTGCTTGAAAAACGTCGCAATCGCAAAAAGCAACAACACCACAATGGTGATTGCAAAGAGGATGTAAGACCAGTACAATACCACGTCGGTAAACTTTGGCTGGCTCATATCGGCGGCAATCTTCTCATGCGCCGGCACCTGCCCTCCCAGATAGAACAACACCATCACAGCAATAGATATCAGGACACCTATGATGAGGGCGGTCTTGGAGGTTTTGTGTATTTTTGTAACAGCCATATTGCTTACAAGTTTTTGTATTTAACGTTGTATTTGATCACCTGATCCAGGAATTTAATCGAAGCATCTTCCATCCGGTTGAGGATACCCTCCATCTTGCTGAGGATATAGTTGTAGATCACCTGCAGGATCAGGGCTACGATCAAACCACCTACGGTGGTGATCAGAGCCACCTTCATACCGCCGGCAACAATCGTCGGGCTCATGTCACCAGCACGCTGGATGTCATCAAACGCCTGCACCATACCTACTACCGTACCAAGGAACCCGAGGGAGGGTGCGATGGCGATGAACAGGGTGATCCAGGAAAGGTTTCTTTCCAGCAGTCCGGCCTGTACCCCACCGTATGATACGATGGAACGTTCCACCACGTCAGCACCCTGGTCGAGACGAAGCAGACCCTGGTAAACGATAGAAGCTACCGGTCCACGGGTGTTGCGTGAGATATCTTTGGCTGCCTCCACATCCCCTCTGTCGAGTGCGTCACCCACTTTATTCAGGAACGCGTCGGGATCCACATCGGCCAGACTGAGGTAGATGATTCTTTCGAGGCTGAAAGCGAGACCGAGGATCAATGCGATCATGATCAAGCTCATGAAGCTTGCACCACCTTCAATGAATTTTGTCTTCAGTGCTTGGTGAAATCCACCATTGGCGGTTTCTTCAACTGTTGCGGAGGCTGTCTCAACAGGTGCAGTCACAACTTCTTCTGTTTGTTCAGCGGGAGTGGTTTCTTGCGCCATAAGAACCGATGACAATCCTACAGACATCATTCCGAAGATTGCTAAAATTGCAAATAACTTTTTCATTGTGTGTTCAAATTTTTGATTAATGATCTTTAGTTGTTTTGTGTATTACGTGTTGTTTTGTTGGGTTTTCTGTGCAACAATCTGATGATTAAAATCGATCTCTTTTCTACATAAAAACTTGCGGAGAGAGCGGGATTCGAACCCGCGATACACTTTTGGCGTATACACGCTTTCCAGGCGTGCCTCTTCAACCACTCGAGCATCTCTCCCTTTTCCAAAAACGGGTGCAAATTACAAAAAAAATCTATTCACATTCCATCCGGGGGGCAAAATTACTGAAATTCTCGATTATATGCTACTTCAATCAGGAATAATTTAAATAAAACATTCTTTCACTGCTTCTTTGCGGTCGATACCAGCTAACGATCCATTATCCCACTGAAAAGAGCGGTGGCATTGCGGGTGGTGATGCGCGCAGCCTCCTCCTCCTCTACCTGCCAGATCGATGCCAGCCGACGTACGACGTGGGTGAGGTAGGATGATTCGTTCCGTTTGCCGCGACAAGGCACTGGCGCCAGGTAAGGCGCATCGGTCTCCAGTACGACCCTCTCCCTGGGACAAACCGCAAGGGTCTCTGCCAGACCACTGTTCTTGAAGGTGACCACACCGTTGATGCCCACCAGGAAGTGATCGAGCGCGAGGATCTGCTGCAGTTCCTCTTTTGAGCCGCCGAAGCTGTGAAAGACACCCCGCAGGCGTTCACTGCCCACCCTTCGTATGCTGCGGATCACCTCCTCGAGTGCGTTCCTGAAGTGGATGGATACCGGTAAGTCACTGTCGATGCTCCATCGCAACTGCTCTTCAAATACAGCCAACTGTTGCTCCCGAAGGGAGCTGTCCCAGTAGAGATCAACGCCTATTTCCCCCACCCCCACGTAACAATCGTGATCCAGCTCACGGGCAATCACCTCCAGCTGACTTTGCCACTCGCGGGTGACACTGGTAGGATGAAGTCCCATCATTGGATAGAGGTAACCGGGGAAGTCTGCTGCTGCCGATTTGAGATTGGTGATGGTTGTCTCATCGATGTTGGGAAGCAGTATCTTCGTCACACCCTCACTTTCTGCGCGCGACACCACATCGGCCAGATCGTTCCGGAACTCATCGGTGAAAAGATGGGCATGGGTATCAATCAAGCTCATTCCACCGTCTCTCCCTTCCTGTAATAATAGACAATGCCATATTGTCGGTTCAGCTCCAGACGCTTTCCGGCAGGCAGATTCATGTTGCTGTGCTCCACCTCATCCCAGATCCGGCTGATCAGATTGTCGGCTGTCACCCTGTAATCAGCGATCTCACCCAGCACCCTGCTGGTTGCTTTTTTGTGCAACAATTGGTTCTGATATGCCTCGCGAAAGAGGGCAACCATCACTTTCACTTTTGCAATGGAAGGGTTGTAGATGGGTACTCCCCCACGAGAAATACGGACATCCTCACCGTGAATGATCTTCTCTCCCCAGCTTAGAATCTGTTCGTGGGCGGTCAGATCGGGTACGACCAGCTTCTCGCTTTCCAAACCGTAAAAAAGCAGCTGGTCTTCCTTGATCTCAGCACGCATCACCGAAAAATAGAGCACCTGAACAAAGTGAGACAGATACATCCGCACATTTTTCACCTTCACTAGAAACTGTTTGTTGGCTTTCACCTGTACTGCGTACAGCTGCTGGTACTTTGCCGTCAATCGTTCCAGCTTGTCCAGCACCTGTTGCGCTTCAATAAGCAGTCCAGGTGACAGGGGCAACTGTTGGTAATCGGTCTCCGAGGCTTTCTCGATGGATGATCTCAGCGCTTTGATACGTGCATTGTCGGTATTGGGTAGTCGGCGATAGGGCATTTTTCCGGGTTACAACTTTTTAAAATTATTTCTCTCTGTACATCAATTCCTCCGACAACCGGAGCAGATCCTTTTTCCGGTCATCGGCTACTCCGATGGAAGAGAGCAGATCCAAAGACGCAAGGTAATACTTTTGAATGAGATTCTCAGTCAGCCGCTTGATATTTAATTGATCGTAAAGATTTTTAACAAACCATATCTTCTCATCCGGATCGTAATTGGTCGCCGCAATCCACTTTTTGAGCGCCGCCTGTTGTGTTGCATCACCATTTCGGAATGCCTTGATCAACAGGTAGGTCTTCTTGTTGGCCAGGATGTCGCCCCCAATCTTTTTACCGAACGTTGCAGCGTCACCATACACATCCAGCAGGTCGTCCTTCAATTGAAAGGCAATGCCGATATGGATGCCGTATCGGTAAAGTAACTCAGCATCTTCATCGGGTGCTTTGGCCAGGATCGCACCCAGCTTGAGTGCGCTTCCCAGTAGCACAGCCGTCTTGAGGCGAATCATCTCGAGGTATTGCGCTTCTGTCACATCGAGCCGCGACTCAAAATCAATATCATATTGCTGCCCCTTGCAGATATCCATAGCCATTCCGGAGAAGACATCAAGCACCTGTGGCAGCAGCTCGATCGGCACCTTGGCGACATGGCGGTATGATTCAATCATCATCGCATCACCCGAAAGGATGGCACTGTTGGCATTCCATTTCTTGTGGACCGTAGGCATGCCACGTCTCATATCGGCCTGATCCATCAGGTCATCGTGCAACAGGGAGAAATTGTGGAAGATCTCAACCGCCAGTGCAGGTTCCACAGCCACCTGCGGGTCTGCGCCAAACATGTCGGCAGCAAGAAGTGTGAGCAGGGGACGGATGCGTTTTCCCCCAATGGAGAGGATGTAACGGACAGGGTCAAACAACGTCTCAGGTTCCTCTCGAAGCAACACCGTCGCAATGGCATCACGGATCCGTTCTTGAAAATAAGCGATCTTCTGGTTCATAGGGTTGGCAGGTATGAAAGGCAGGTATGAGCAAAAAAGCTGCTTCTGTGTCACAAAAGCAGCTTTTCGTAAAGTACTAACAAAAGATCAGTTCTGAAGTCGGAAGACAACCGGCAACGTGAAACGGACACGTACTGCCTGTCCGCGCTGTTTACCCGGCTTCCAACGAGGCATCTGTTGCACCACTCTCACCGCTTCTCTGTCGAGTGAGGGGTCCACACCACGTACCACCTGTACGTCGGTAATGCTGCCATCTTTTTCAACCACAAAGTTGCAAATCACACGCCCCTGGATACCATTCTCCTGTGCTATCACCGGATACTTGATGTTGTCGCTGAGGAATTTCATCATGGCGGCATTGCCACCCGGGAAGGCGGGCTGGTCTTCCACCACCACGAAGATCTCATCGGTCACCTCTTCCTGCTTTGGCTTGGGAGGTGGGGGCGGTACGTAGGTGTTCAACTGTCGTTGCGACTGATCGTCCTCTGTCTTGATCTCCAACTTGGTTTCCACCTTCTCCTCTACCACTTCAATGATCTCGGGAGCTTCCGGTTCCGGGGGAGGAGGGGGAGGGGGAGGAGTGGGATCACGACGCGTAATCTCAATTTCCTCTTCGGCCAACACATCCTGCACGAGGACAGTCTCATCCAGTTTCCTGGTTTGCGTGGACCATTCAAAAGCGAAGAAAAGAAGTGAAAGCCCCACCACCAATCCCATCAGGATAAAGGTGTTGCGATGCACTTCCAAATTCGCTTTTGGCGATTTTTTTACTTCATCTTTGTCCATTTTGATAATTTTTTATCTACTTCAATTTGTTACAAGTCTGCTTCTAATGCAAAAATAGGCATTTTTTTAATACTACCTCATTTTAAACGGATAAAAATCGGAAAAATAGATTTATTAATGGTTCTGGGTCTGATTTGCGGTTAATTTCACATTCGTTTTCACAGCTCAGGAGACACCACTCATTTCACCTTATAAATATCCTTCAGGTTCCTGCCGTAACCGTCATAATCAAGGCCATAACCCACAATAAAATCATTGGGAATCTCCAGTGCCACGTAATCGAGATGCAGTTTCTGTTTCAGCGCCGCGGGTTTGAAAAGCAACGTGGCAATCCGCACCTCACTGGGATGATGTGTCTTCATCTGTTCCAGCAGCGAGACCATGGTGTTGCCGCTATCCACAATATCCTCCACAATCACCACACACCTCCCTTCGATGCTTTCATTGAGGCCCAGCACCTCTTTCACATCATTGGTCGAGGCAGTCCCGCGGTAGGAAGCGAGCCTGACAAAAGTGATCTCACTGGGGATGGTCACCTGTTTCATCAGTTCGCCGGCGAACATGAAAGCACCGTTGAGCACTGCAAGAAAGATGGGGTTCTTGCCTTCGAGATCCGCATTCATCTGGTTGGCGATGCGCTTGATGCCCTGCTCAACAACCTCTTGCTCAATGAATAACTCAAAGGCTCTGTCTTTGATTGTGATTGCTTCTTTCACGATTCTGGTATTTAAAACGCCAAAATTAGTACATTTTTGTGACTTAACAGAGAGGTTGGGCTCTTTTTTGACTAAAAAGTTCGTTTGATGAAACCGGTTCACCCTGGTAACTGACAGAAGGGGTTCACCACAGAGTCGTTGGGTGTGACCGGAAGCTTGCGGTTGCCCCTGCTGCCCGACAGCAGGGATGCGCAACACGACGCGGTAAGGGCATCATCGATCCAGATAAAAATCAGCGACCAACCGGGTGAACTGGGGCGAATAGTGGTGGCGCTTTTCCTCTATCAGCAGTTCCGATTCTTCCAATCCTCCCGGCTGTTTGGTGAACTCGACGAGGATCCTGCGCACAGGCTTACCGGGTGCCGTAACCACACGGGTCAACCGTCGCAATGCAAAACCAGCAGCTTTCGACAATGCAACCAGCTCAGTGAGCCTGTCGGATGGCAGAATCATAGCCAGATGACCTTTTGGTGAGAGGCATCGTTCTGCTCCCTGCAGCAACGCATCGAGTGAGAGACTGACGGAATGTCTGGCATCTGCTCTGACAGCATCGGGAGGCAACAGCGATCGGGTGAAAAAGGGGGGATTGGAGACAATCAGGTCGTACCGATTGGGCGCTTCCCCCGCAAATTGCTGAAAGGCTGCTTGCACAACCGAGACCCTCTCAGCAAAAGGAGAAGCCTTCACATTGTCGATGGCCTGACAACAGGCCGCTTCATCAATGTCTATAGCCGTCACAACCGCATTGCTGTTGCGTTGTGCCAGCATCAGGGCTATCAATCCCGAGCCGGTTCCCACATCCAGCAAGTTGCAACACCCTTTCACCGTGGCCCAGGCACCGAGCAACACACCGTCGGTACCCACCTTCATGGCACACCTGTCATGACAGATGGTGAACTGTTTGAATCGAAAAGAGGCATTTGACATCGTGAACCCTGTTTCACTCCGCTTTGGCACGGATTTTGATCAATCATCAGATAAACCAAAACAAATATAGCCATTTTTCTGTTTTGACAACTGAGAGAAACAATGAAGATGAATCCATTCAAAAAAAATAGCATCCAGACCGAAGATAGTGAGTCTAACGTGATCTCCTTTATTGCCAGTGACTTTATCGATGGCAACACGGATATCGACGAATCGGGGCTTAAGGAGACACTACCGCTGTTGCCGTTGCGCAACACCATCGTCTTTCCCGGGAGCACGCTGCCTGTCTCGGTGGGGAGAAAAAAATCACTGGCTCTGATCAGGGCTTTGGGTAAGAAACAGCGCTACATCGGACTGGTTTGTCAGAAAGATGCAGCCATTGAAGAACCCGAAGCAGGTGATCTCTATCGCATGGGCGTGCTGGCTGAAGTGATCCGTGTGATCGAGCTGGCCGACGACAACCTGAGCATCATCGTTCAGGCAAAGAAACGGTTCGAATGGCAGGAGCTGACACAGACCACCCCCTATATGAAGGCAACCTACCTGCTTCAGGAGGGCATCAAGGTGCAGAAGGATGACAAGGAATACAAGGCAATCCTCGACTCCATCCGGGAAGCGATGGTGCACATGCTGCAAATGCTGGGCGAGCCCCCCAAAGAATTGATACAGACCATCCTCAGTGACGCCTTTTCCGGCATGCTGATTGGCTATTGCGGCACCAACCTGCCCATTGAGAGCCGCGAGAAACAGGAGCTGCTGAGCATCCGCGACGAAAAGGAGCAAGCCTACCGCCTGTTGATGATCCTCAACCGCGAGTCTCAGATTCTGGAGCTGAAGATGAACATCCAGATGAAAACGAGGGAGGATCTCAACCAGCAACAAAAGGAGTATTTCCTGCAACAGCAGATCAGGACCATCCAGGAGGAGCTGGGAGGGAACACCCAACAGATCGAGATCGACGAGTTCCGCAGGAATGCGGCAAAGAAGAAATGGAGCAGTGCCGTGGATGAAGCCTTCCAAAAGGAGTTGCTGAAGTTAGAACGGCTCAATCCACAGTCGCCCGACTACTCGGTACAGTATGGCTACCTGCAGACCATTCTGGAGCTTCCCTGGAACCATTATTCAAAAGACAACTTCAACCTGAAGCATGCCCAGAAGATACTCGATCGTGACCACTTCGGCATGGAGAAGGTGAAGGAACGCATCATCGAGCACCTGGCGGTGCTGAAGTTGAAGGGTGACCTCAAGTCGCCCATCCTCTGCCTCTACGGTCCTCCGGGAGTGGGCAAGACCTCTCTTGGCAAGTCCATTGCCGAGGCACTGAACCGCAAGTATGTGCGGGTGTCGTTGGGGGGACTGCACGATGAGGCAGAGATACGCGGTCATCGCCGCACCTATATCGGAGCCATCCCGGGGCGCATCATCCAGAACATCCAGAAAGCAGGCACCTCCAATCCGGTCTTCGTGCTCGACGAGGTGGACAAGATCGGCAACGACTTCCGGGGTGATCCCTCCTCGGCGCTGCTGGAGGTGCTCGACCCGGAACAGAACATGGCGTTTCACGACAACTACCTCTCCATCGACTACGACCTGTCGAAGGTCCTGTTCATTGCCACCGCCAACAACCTGAACAGCATCCCGCAGCCGCTGCTCGACCGCATGGAGCTGATCAACGTGGGGGGCTACATCACCGAGGAGAAGATTGAGATCGCACACCGTCACCTGGTGCCCAAGGAGCTGTTGAACCACGGCCTCGAAAAGGGTACGTTCAACATACCCAAACCCACACTGCAACGCATCATCGAGTATTACACCCGCGAGTCGGGGGTGCGTGAACTGAACAAGAAGATCGCCAAGGTCATGCGCCGTGTGGCTCGTCGTGTCGCCTCCAATGAACCCTACCCTAGTTCATTGAAGCTGCAGGATCTGCGAGAGTATCTGGGTATCGAAGAGTATAGCCGCGACCGCTACCAGGGCAACGATTATGCCGGGGTGGTGACCGGGCTGGCCTGGACCGCCGTGGGTGGCGAGATCCTGTTTGTGGAGAGCTCTTTGAGTCGTGGTAAGGGTGCCAAGCTGACGCTCACCGGCAACCTGGGAGAGGTGATGAAGGAATCGGCCATGCTGGCCCTGGAGTACATCCACTCCCACGCGCAGGAACTGAATATCGATCCGGAGCTGTTTGAAAACTGGAACACCCACATCCATGTACCGGAGGGAGCAATCCCCAAGGATGGACCGTCTGCCGGCATCACCATGATCACCTCGCTGGCATCGGTCTACACACAACGCAAGGTGCGTGCCAACCTGGCGATGACGGGCGAGATCACCTTGCGGGGCAAGGTGCTGCCGGTGGGTGGCATCCGCGAAAAAATCCTTGCAGCCAAACGCGCGGGGATCACCGACATCATCCTATGCAAGGAGAACCGGAAAGAGATCGATGAGATCAAAGCCGACTACCTGAAGGGCCTCACCTTTCACTATGTGGGGGATGTGAAGGAGGTGATCGATCTGGCATTGTTACCCGAGAAGGTAGCCAACGCAAGAGCGCTCTCCCCGGCTAAATAAGAAACAGTTTGTAGGCGAAGTAAATCAGATAGACAAGCAGAAAAATGGCACCCTGGCTGCGGCGGATACGGGAGCTCCGTTTCATGAAGAGCCAGATCAGGACACCGATGCCCAGGTTGAAGAGTCCGTCCACATAATTGATGTCGGGGGCGCTCACGGGAGCGATCAAGCCGGTGACACCCAAAATCAACAGGATGTTGAAGATGTTGGAACCCACCACATTGCCGATGGCAATGTCGGATCGTTTCTTGAGTGCCGCCACCACCGAGGTGGCCAGTTCCGGCATGCTGGTACCGGCAGCCACGATGGTGAGTCCGATCATTGCCTCCGACATGCCCAGCCATCCGGCAATAACCACCGCATTCACCACCAGCAGGTCGGAACCGTAGACCAGTGCCGCCAGCCCCACCACGATGAAAAGGAGATCGAGGAGCCAGTGTTTGCTCATCCGGATATCCTCCTCCTCACCCTTCTCTGTTTGTTTTTCCTTGCGTGAGGTGATCAGCATATAGGTAATGTAGGTGATCAGGGTCAGCAGAAAGGCCAAAGCCTCCAGTCGTGAGATGGTGAAATCGAGGTAGAATAGAAAAAACAACAGGGATGCAAGCACCATCACCGGCACATCCAGCTTGAGTAGTTGCCGCTTCACCGCCAGGGGGTAGATCAGCGCCGAGATACCCAGGATGACTCCCACATTGAAGAAATTGGACCCCAGCACATTGCCAACGGAGAGTGCACCCTGCCCGTTGAGGGCCGCTTTCATACTCACCAGCAATTCGGGGGCGCTGGTCCCCACCGAGACAATGGTGAGTCCGATCACCAGTGGACTGATACCGATCCGTTTGGCCAGGGAGGCAGCCCCCGATACCAATCCTTCAGCACCGAAATAAAGAATCACCAATGAAAACAACAACCATACAATCTCCATATTATTATTTTTTTATAACCTGATACTGAACAATCCTGATTTGCGGGTACAAAGATAATCTTTTCCCATAAACGAAAAAAGACCTCTTTCAGGGAAAGAGGTCTTCTATAAAAATGAATCAGCTCATGATTCCGAATAGTATCGGAAATCCTTCAGCATCTCCTGCAACCTTTTGCGGGCAAAGAAAATCCGGCTTTTCACCGTGCCAATTGGCAACGAGAGATGACGGGCTATCTCCTCATACTTGAATCCGGAGACATGCATGGAGAAGGGCACCTTGTACTCGTCGGTAAAGCTGTTGA
The DNA here is from genome assembly GCA_023399295.1 of Bacteroidota bacterium. Lineage (GTDB taxonomy): Bacteria > Bacteroidota > Bacteroidia > Bacteroidales > Dysgonomonadaceae > Proteiniphilum. The sequence continues at coordinate 11,351 of JAEWQF010000037.1, read as the reverse complement.
TCGCCTTGTTGATCTCCTTGATGGTGTAGGCACCGTCGGGGGTATCAAATCCGGAGTCCTGGGGCAGGTTCAGGTGATAGAGATTCTCTGTTTTATCGATGATTGTCTGGCTTCTCACAATCTTGCGGTAATTGTTCACAAAGATATTGTGCATGATGGTGAAAACCCAGCCCTTGAAGTTGACGTTCTCGTAATATTTCTCTCTGTTGTCCAAAACCCGAAGCGTCGTCTCCTGCAACAGATCCTTTGCTTCTTCCCGGTCGGCAGTCAGCGTCAGTGCGAAGTTGAACATATTGTCCTGCAGACTCAACAGCTGTTTCTCGAAAGATTTTTTTGTCTTCATAAGCGGTGACTTTTGTTGTGTTAAATGACCGTTGTCCTTGCAAATATAAAGATTATAATCTAAAACAGAACCTGACACCACAATGAAAAACGATTAATGATTGTTAATATGGCGGAATGAAAATCTATCTTTCTGATATTCAAACAGGATAATAAGGAAAAACGGGGTCACAAATGGGATCAATAAATGATAAATAAAATCAATATATCTTTTCCGGGTATAAAGAATGACGATCAGCGTGCCGGTACAACCTGACGGCAGACAGAAACTGTGGCACACTATTTGCAAATTTATCTGAGCTAAAACAACCCCATTAAAAAAACAGATATATGGTACAAAAAGGACAGATCGGTGTGACCACCGACAACATTTTCCCCATCATCAAGAAGTTTCTATATAGTGATCATGAGATCTTCCTGCGTGAGATCGTATCCAACGCGGTCGATGCCACACAGAAGCTCAAGACCCTGGCCGACGTGGGCGAGTTCAAGGGGGAGCTGGGCGACCTCTCCGTACGGGTCACGGTGGACAAGAAGAAGAAAACGGTTACTGTCTCCGACAGGGGCATCGGCATGAGTGCCGAAGAGCTTGACAAATACATCAACCAGATCGCACTCTCCTCAGCCAACGACTTCCTGGACCGTTACAAGGAGAACAGCAACGCCATCATCGGTCACTTCGGGCTGGGCTTCTACTCCACCTTCATGGTGGCGAAGAAGGTGGAGATCATCACCAAGTCACACCGCGAAGATGCCGCGGCAGTGAAATGGTCGTGTGAGGGCACACCCGAGTACACCATGGAAGAGGCGAAAAAGGAGGATCGCGGCACCGACATCATCCTCCACATCGACGACGAGAACAAGGAGTTTCTGGAAAAAGAGAAGATCGAGTCACTCCTGAAAAAGTATTGCAAATTCCTGCCCATACCGGTTGTGTTTGGGAAAAAGCAGGAGTGGAAGGATGGCAAGTATCTGGATACCGACGAAGACAACGTGGTGAACGAGGTGAATCCCCTCTGGAAACAGAAACCCGCAGGACTCAAGGATGAAGACTACCTGCAGTTTTACCGCACCCTCTATCCCATGTCGTTCACCGACGAGCCCCTATTCTGGATCCACCTCAATGTGGATTACCCGTTTCACCTGACAGGCATCCTTTACTTCCCCCGGATCAAGAACAACCTCGACCTGCAACGCAACAAGATCCAACTCTACAGCAACCAGGTTTACGTGACCGACTCGGTGGAAGGCATCGTGCCCGAGTTCCTCACCCTGCTGCACGGGGTGATCGATTCGCCCGACATCCCGCTAAACGTCTCCCGCTCCTACCTGCAGAGCGACCAGAACGTGAAGAAAATATCGAACCACATCACCAAGAAGGTGGCCGACAAGCTGGAGGAGCTCTTCAAGAAAGAGCGTGCCCAGTTCGAGGAGAAATGGGAGAGCCTGAAGCTCTTCATCGAGTATGGGATGCTCTCGGAGGAGAAGTTCTACGACCGCGCTGCCAAATTTGCGCTGGTGAAGAACAGTGCGCAGCAATCCTATACGCTGGAGGAATACAAGGAGCTGACAAAGGGGTCACAGACCGACAAGCAGGGCGATCTCATCTGGCTCTATGCCAGCGATCGCCAGGAGCAGTACGCCCCCATCGAAGCCGCCCGTGAGAAGGGATACGATGTGCTGCTGATGGAGGGGCAACTGGATGTGCACTGGATGGGGCTGCTGGAACAGAAGCTGGAGAAGACACGCTTCGTGCGGGTGGACAGCGACATCATTGAGCAGATCATCGAAAAAGAGGAGAAACGTGATCCCGAGCTGAGCGAGAAGCAGAAGGAGTCGCTTGGCGAAGTGGTGAAGGCACAATTGCCGGTGATTGAAAAAACCGAGTTCAGTGTCGGGTTCAAGTCGCTGGGTGAGGGCTCCAAGCCGGTACAGATTACACAGAACGAATTCTCGCGACGCATGAAGGAGATGGCCGCCATGCAGCAACAGATGGCCTTCTACGGTGAGATGCCCGACAGCTACCAGCTGGTGCTCAATGCCGATCATCCTTACATCAAGGCGTTGATCGCACGCAGCGGGGAGCAAGAGAAAGAGGAGCTGCAGACCACGGTGACAGCCGATGCGAAGCTGAAGCAGATGGTCGATCTGGCCCTGTTGGCCGGCGGCCTGCTGAAGGGCGAGGCGCTGAACAGTTTTGTAAAACGAAGCTTCGAGATGATCTGAACAACGCGATAAAAGTTTCAACAACAGATAAAAGGGGATACCTGGTGAGGGTATTCCCTTTTTTGCGCTTTTTCACTATATTTGCAGCGATAAAAGCTACCAACAGATGAACAAAACCTACGAGGTTACCTACTCTCCCTTTCGCGCCTTCACACGCAAAGAGTGGAGCATGCTGGAAGATCACCCCATGTTTCCTGTTTCCGACATCGATCTGACCCGTCTGCAGGCCCTCAATGAACCGCTTACCACCGAAGAGGTGGAGGAGATCTACCTCCCGATAATCCGGCTGTTGCAGATTCACCTGACCCACTACCGCAACCTGCACAACGAACGGGATCAGTTCTTCGACAACACCAGCCAGCCCATCCCCTACATCATCGGCATTGCCGGCAGCGTGGCTGCCGGTAAGAGCACCACGGCCCGGGTGCTGCAGAAGCTGCTCTCCATGACACCCGGCAACCCAAGGGTAGAGCTGATCACCACCGACGGTTTCCTCTACCCCAATGCGGAGCTGGAACGGCGGGGCATCCTCAACCGCAAGGGTTTCCCCGAGAGCTACGACGCCAAACGCCTGTTGGCCTTTCTGGCGAGTGTCAAGTCGGGGAAGGAGCTGCTTGAGGTACCGCTTTACTCACACCTCTTCTACGATGTGGTTGCTGAAAAGGTGCAGACCATTGAGCGACCCGATATCCTGATTGTGGAAGGAATCAATGTGCTGCAGGTGACCACGGGACGGAAGCCAAAGCGCAGGGTGTTTGTCTCCGACTTCTTCGACTTCTCTGTGTACGTCGATGCCAGTGAACGCGACCTGCGGGAGTGGTATCTGGAGCGGTTCAAGAAGCTGCAGCAGACGGCCTTCCAGAAACCGGAATCCTACTTCCACCGTTACGCCACCTACACCGAAGAGCAGCTGATGCAGTTTGCAAACGAGGTGTGGGATGAGATCAACCTGGTGAACCTGCAGCAGAACATCCTCCCCACCCGCTTCCGGGCCGACCTGATCCTGGAAAAAGGGGAGTGCCATTTTGTCAGGGGGGTCCGCATCCGTAAGATCTGATCGCACCGGGACAAAAAAAAAGCCGGCATGCCGGCTATTTTCATTAACACTCCTCACCGGGAGCTGTTACAGGATTCATTCGTCAAAAGCAGCGCGGATGCGTTCCGCGATCTGCTCGAATTCTGCATTGCCCATCACCACTCTTTTGCGGGCAAGGCTCATGTCTCCTTCCTGCTGAATCGGGATCAGGTGGATGTGTGCATGCGGCACCTCGAGGCCGATCACCATCACGCCCACGCGACGGCATGCCACCGCTTTTTCAATTGCCTTTGCCACTCTTTTGGCAAACAGCATCATATCGGCCAGCAATGCATCGTCCAGGTCGAACAGATAATCGGTCTCCTGTTTGGGCACCACCAGGGTATGACCCGGCTGCATCGGGTTGATGTCGAGAAAAGCATAAAAGCGATCATCTTCTGCGAGCCGGTAGGATGGGATCTCACCGGCAATGATCCGGCTAAAAATGGTTGCCATGATCCTTTAAATTGATATCTCCACAATTTCAAATGTCATCGTTCCCGAAGGGACCTTGATCTCGGCCACATCACCCACCTTCTTGCCCAACAGACCCTGCGCAATGGGGGTGTTGACCGCGATCTTGCCGCTCTTCAGATCGGCTTCGCTCTCCGACACCAGCATGTAGGTCATCGCCTTTTTTGTCTGCAGGTTGCGGATTGTCACCTTGTTCATGATCTTCACCTCATCGGTACCGATGCTGCTCTCGTCAATGAGGCGTGCACTAGCGATCAGTGTTTTCAGTTGTGCGATCTTTGCCTCCAGCATGCCTTGTGCCTCCTTGGCGGCATCATACTCCGCATTCTCCGACAGATCACCCTTGTCCCTTGCTTCCGCTATCTGACGTGAGATCTCAGGACGCTGTACGGATTCCATTTCAATCAGATCATCTTTCAATTTCCGAAGTCCCTCTTCGGTCATGTAGGTTACAGCCATAACGTGTACTTTCTTCGTTTTATTTGTTTAATAACAATGCAAAGAAAAAGAATTCCGGCCTCTTTCAACAAGACCGGAACTCCCTCTTTCCATGATGTAATTACCACAAAGATAAAAACTTTATTCCAAAACAACAAAAAAAGAGAAAAAAGTTTCAGAGCATCTTTTTCAGTTCTTCCGCGAGTGTCGCATATTGCTCGATGCGTGCAACCAGGTCGCCTTCGCGATCCACGATATAGGCGGTTGGCAGCTCCCGTACGTTGTAGATCGACAACAACCGGGTGTTGACAGACTGGGGATCGCGCACCGTGATCCATGGGAGATTGCTGGCAGCGGTCTTCCAGAAATGCTCATCCGAGTCGAACGAGACCTGGTAGATCTCCAGTCCACTCTTGTTGTATGTGTTGTAGAGTGCATTCAACGCCATGTTGTGTTGCGGCGAGTAGTCGGCACTGTAAACAGTGAAATCGAGTAACACCACCTTTCCTTTCAATGCGGAGAGGGCCACCTTCTCACCGTTGACAGTTGGCAGCAGGATGTCGGGCAACCCAGTGCCTGTCACCGGCAGCGCGTTCTCGAGCAACAACGCCTGTTGCTCCTGCTGCCTGCGCACCTTCAACGCATTCATGGTGAACTCATAGAGGTGACGGGTGCGTTCGCTGTCGGGATAATAGTGGTTCCACGAGGTGGCCACGGCTCCGAACATCGGGTAGTCGCGACGGTCGTAAGGGTCGAAAATCAGGAAGTTGTTGATCTTCTGAAACAGGGCGTAATAGGCCGCTGCACCCGAGGGATTGCCAAGGATCAGCCGGGTGATCTCCTTCTTGTAACCAAGCAGTGCGCTGTCGAGCAGGTTGATGAAAGCCATGTCGTCGATCGCCCCTGCCTTGTGCTCCTCTTCCAGATCATTGATCTCCTGTGCGATATCGCCCACCATGCGGTCCACCTGGCGAAGCTGGTCGTTGGTGGGTGACTCGTTGATGCGGAACGAATGGTAGAGGTCGGCACCATCAGCCGTCACCAACAGCGTCTCAGCCGAATCGACAGCAAAGGCTGCCACCTGATTGCCTATGCGAAGTTGGTAAAATTCAGGGTTGGATGGCGCCGGTTGCCTGAAACGAAAGTGGCCATCTTCTTTGAGTATCGCGGAGTCGAGTTGCAGCACCCCTGCCAATGCCCGCTGTTCTAGAAAGAGTGTATCACCTTCGGCAGCACCGATCGTGCCCTCCACTGTGAAACGGTTGCCCTTCGAGCAACTGGTGATCATTGCGACTCCCAAAAGGAGAGAGAAAATTATGCACGCTTGTTTCTTCATATGATTCTATTTGAAGCTGCAAACTTACTGAATTTTTAGAAAACAAAAAAGTGAGAATGATTGTTAAATCTAATAGTATATTGATTTGCGATTCTTTTACCAAAAACAACCAACACGTATGAAAAAAATCAGCATCTCGATCCTCCTCCTCTTTATTATTTTCTCTGCGCAGGCACAAGATCGCGCCTTCACCAAATGGGCAGTGGGTATCAACGGTGGCCTCTATGGGGCAGGTCTGCAGGCAGCCACCAACATCTCATCACACCTGACTCTCAGGGCAGGATTCGATTATCTCGGTTACAACCGACAGGATGTAGCCTCCTTCGATGCAGAAATCGACGGGTATGAAGAGTTTGGTCTCAATCCCACTGTGGAAGCTGAGATCACCGAGGCGTCCATTGCCTTTCCCAACTTCAAGCTGATGCTCGACTATTATCCGGTGCGTAACGGCATCTTCAGTCTGACCGGAGGCTTCTATGGTGGCAGCAACAGGGTGGATGCGGCAGGATTGATAGCGGACTACGAAACAATCTCCAGTGCGATGGGTGAGGACCCCTCACTCACGTATGAGGATATCGTCTTTCATCCCAATAGCGATGGCAGCTTCGATGCCCTGCTGAAAATGGGAAACAGCCTGAAGCCATACTTTGGCCTGGCCCTGGGCAGAACCATCCCCAAGAACCGTGTTGGCGTCAGGTTTGAACTGGGTGCGGTCTACCAGGGAAAATACCGTCTGGAGAGCGACAACCTGAACGAGGCTGGACGTGACTGGGTGAACCGGATGGCCGAAGAGCTCGAGCTGCCGGTTTCGCAGGAGACACTCAATTGGTGGCCCATGCTCAACCTCTCTATCACGGTACGGATTCGCTGATACCAACCAACCGATCGACCCTTGCCCCTTGCCTGGAGGGTTACCCGCACAATTGTGACGCACTTTTTTTGATATTGATAAAATTAGTGCTAATATTGCAGGTGAAAATGCTGCCTCTTTTGTGCTAACTGTGACACACGTGAACAAACTGATCATCCTCCTTTCAAACAACATGGGTCTGTTGATGCCCTGCGTCCTGCTCATCATGCTGCTTGCGACTGCAGCTGCGTTGTTGCTTTTTCTGTTGTTGCAACGCAATCGCACCCTTCGGCGGTTGCAGCAAAGGGAGCAGATGCGCAATGGATTCTTCCAGGGATTGGTCCATGAATTCCGCACACCCCTGCACATCATCCAGGGATTGAGCCGACACCTCCGGGAGCTGAATCAAACCGGGAACAATTCTAACTCCTATCTGGGTGCCATCGAGCGACAAGGCAGGATCCTCAACAACCTCACCAACAGACTGCAAGAGGTGACCGGTCTCGAGACATCCGACACACCCCATGCATGGAAACGGGGCAACATCGTTGCTTTCCTGGAGATGGTGGCCGAGTCTTTCCTGCTGATCAGTCGCAAGAAAGGGGTGGAGCTTGTGTTTTTCAGCGAGGAGACACTGATCGAAACCGATTTTCACCCTTCCCATCTCCAGCAGACCCTTCAGATTCTATTGCTCAAAGCACTGGAGAGCAGCCACGAAGGTGCGCGGATCTTTCTCATCGTGGAACGGCATCGAAGAGACAAGCGGAAATTCACGATCAAAGTGATCGATCACGGCAATGGCATTGAAAAAAAAGAGCTGACAACAATCTTTGAGCCCAGTTTCAAAGAAGGAGACACCGGCAGACCGACATCAATTGAAACAGGTCTGGTGTTATGCAAACACCTGGTGTCACAATTGCAGGGAACCATCCGGGTGAACAGCAGGGAAGGGAGAGGTACCACTTTCAGCATTCTGTTACCCATCCGAAACGACAAGGTTCCCACTTCTTCCTCGCAGATTCCACCCTCCATCCTTTATGAGTCGCAAAAAGAGATCACTGACACAGAAGTGGTCTTGCAGCCCGACGATGCCGACAACCCGGAGATCAACGAAAACGATCCCCGTGAGAAGATTCTTCTGGTGGAAGAGAACAACGACACGGCACTCTATATCAAAACCCTCTTTAACCCGAATCGATACATCCTTTTCACCACCCCCGGTTGTTCCATGGCACTCGAGCTGGCTCAAAGATGCCCGCCCGATATCGTGATCGCCGACTGCAACGTCTCGCAGAAGAACGGATTGGAGTTGTGCAGCCTGTTCCGTACTTCCCCCTTGCTCAATCACATCCCGGTGATCATCCTCTCGGCCCGCAATGGAGCGGAAGAGAGGCTGGAAGCACTGCAAAGCGGCGCAGATGCCTATCTCTCCAAACCCTTCCGTGCCGAAGAACTGCAAATCAGGGTGGAGAAACTGCTCGAGTCGAGGAGTCTGTTGCGGGAGAAATACCAGCGGGCTCAACCCGTCGGTGAGAAAATAAATGAAATGGAGGGACAACACCTCGATTTCATGAGACAGGTCACCGATATCATCCACCGGGAGATTCGCAACCAGGAGTTTTCACCCAAGATGCTGGCCGATGAACTTGCCATCAGCCTCTCCCAGTTGAACAGACGACTGAACAATGTAACGGGGAAACCCTCCTCAACCTATATCCTGCAGGTGAAGATGGCGCACGCCAGGAAGATCCTTGCTTCGCGACACAAATCGATTGGGGAGGTGGCCGCTGAGTGCGGCATCTACGACGTCAATTATTTTTCGCGGATTTTCAAAAAGCACACAGGCGTCACACCCACTCATTACCAACGACTTTCCGGCAACTATGAGGGATGAACTGAAAAAAAACGGGGAAGGAGGGGTATATTTTATTAATCTTTTTTTGTTTTCAACAACAAAGTTGTATATTTGTAAAATATTTTTTCTCTATGGAAGCTTCATTTGCAGAAGCGGAATAGCGGATAATTATGAATGATAAGAAGTTGAACAGCGGGAGAATACCCGCACAACAGAATGGTAAAAAAAAGAAAAAAGCAGGATTTATCTCAAAACCGGGCATCAGCACACTTATTGTGTTATCTTGTTGCAATTTAGCGCTATTTTATGCGTAAAATGTACTAAGATAATCAAATGTTAAAGCGCAGATTATCCTACAATTTTGATTATAAATCCTAACGCAGAGCAATAGAAAAGCGTATGTTTGCCACCAATAAAAGTGGCGGTGACAAGGAGAGATAAAAATCTCCAAACGGTCAGAGACCATAAAACGGATCAAACGGACAAAAAACGACAAGCGGTCAGAGGATAGTTTAGAAACGTTCAGAGAATTTGCTTCAAGCGGAAGAATGATGAAACAGATGCCAGAATGTACCAAAACCGGAAATGGAAATCGTTCCATTCAGTCGTTGAGCCGCCTGTGGGTGTGGAAAAACTAACAACAACATACGTGTATGAAGTATAAATTAATTCAAAAAGCCAATCCGCTCGAACCAGACACCCGGCGTAAATGGTATGCCAGTCCGGTGAAAGCGGGCACCATCAACAATTACCAGTTGAGCAAGGGTATTTCAGGCAAGTCCTCCCTCTCACGCGGTGATGTGATGAACGTGATTGAAAACATGGTGGACGAGATCCCACGATACCTGACAGAGGGTTACAGCGTGAACCTGAACAATTTCGGCACATTGCGTCTCTCCTTGTCGAGTGATGGGGTGGATGATCCGGCCAGTTTCACTGCCGGAAACATCAAGAATATGCGGGTGGTGTTCACACCCTCGCCAGAATTTAAAGAGACACTGCAACGAATGCATTTTGAAAAAACAGAATAGTCAATCACACGCGTAAAGAAAGGAGGAGATCAGGTAACAAATGAGGAAGAACAGATTAATCGATGAAACAAAACAGCTCACAAACTCCGCCCGACACTTGCGGAATGATCTATGTAGGAACAAACAACAAAAAACTAAACAATAGGGAACAGAAAAGTGCAATATCTTAATTTATTATTATTAAATTTTTTAGTGTATGAAAAAAAAGTTATTATTTAAGTTATTTATCTTTGCAGTAATTGGCGCTTTTGTGACAATTACATCTTGTAAAGACTATGATGACGACATCAGCAGATTGGATACCGACCTTGCTGCTGCCGAAAGTTCGTTGACGGCTGCCGTTGCAGAGTTGAATACGTTGAAAACGCAAATCGCTGCCAAGGCTGATCAAAGCGCGGTAACTGCTGCCGTGGCTGCTGCCAAGACAGAAGCGATCAACACTGCAAAGACAGAAGCAACCGCTTTGATCAATGCGCTGAAGGGTGGTTACACCGGCACATTGAAAGACCTCAACGACGACATCGTTGATCTGGCTGCACTGATCACAGTGCTCAATGGCGACGTGACCGCTTTGGAAGCCGACCTGGATGCCGCTTTGCTTGAGATAGCCGCCAACAAGGCTGCCATCGAACTGCAGCAGGCTATTCTGGACCAGTACCTGCTGGTTGCCGGTGACGACAACGTGGTTGATGCCATTGCAGCGATCAAGGTTGACCTGGCTGCAGCACTTGCCGACATTGAAGCAAATGCTACCGACATTGAAGCCATCAAAGCCGATCTTGAAGCCATTTCCGACAGAATCGACGCGATCGACGAACTCCTTGGCGTATTGGATTTTGCCAAGATCAACAGCATGATCACCGACATCACATTCGACTACGATGGTGATGACGTATGGACGCGCGACAGAGACCTTGATTTCACCACGACTCTTGCAAGAGTTAACTACACCTTCGCAACAGGCGTATCCAACCCGATCGTTTTCGTATCAGGTGAGAGACAAGCCACTGCAGGTGTTAAAATCACGGTGAAGGTAAGTCCTGCCAATGCCGATCTCAGCACCATGCTCGACAAGATCAAACTGATCCGCAGCGATGCCAATGCACAGATCAACAACTTTGTATATCCTTCTTCAGCAGTTCGTGCTACCCCGCTGTTGACCCGTGCAACACCAACCGTTACCGGTCTTTGGGATATCACATTCGAATTGCCTACATCGGCTAACCTGACCCAATTCAGAAACCTGATTCAAAGTCCTGCTCCGATCAACCAGTATCTGTTTGCTCTTGCAATTGAAAACACGATTGACGAAGGGGATGACGCAGAAGATCGTTTTGTAATTTCTGACTTTGCCATCGCTTTGTCAGCCAATGACATCACGCCGATCTACAACAGCCAGGATGCACCTAACGACCTGACATTCGATGCAAGAGGTTTGACAACAGCTGCATGGATTAACCACACTGCGCTTCAGAACCGCTATGGCGTTACTGATCCTGTATCTGCTACGGTATTGACCGACAAGGCATGGAATACAGCATGGAGCGCAACGAATGTGCCTGTAGCCGACGCTGCCGATTCCAGAGCCGGCCAACCGTTGTTGAACGTGGAAGTGGGTAAGGAGTTCAATGTACGTCTCACCAACTCCGACATCTATGCATACTATGTCACACTCGACAAGGATTATGCAGTTGAAAGTATTCCTTCTGAAATCAATGCTTGGA
>JAEWQF010000054.1 GCA_023399295.1 Bacteroidota bacterium | reverse complement strand
GATGCATTGCGAAAAATACCCGGTGTGGAAGATGTGATTCCTCATGGAGGCGATTTTTTACCCAAAAGTACCTCCAGGCAAATCCACGTGAAGAGGGGTAACAGCAATGATTTCCATAAATTTTACCAGTTCGGGATAGTTGGACCCGAATTCGTTAACTTTTTCGATATCGAAATCATCGCCGGGCGTAATATTCATGAAGGTGAGAGGAATGGATATCTCATTAACCAGACTGCCGATCATCTATTGTTTGCCGAAGATTCAACAGGTCTCAAAATGATCAATGATGTACCGGTTGTAGGTGTAATCAGGGACATGTATATCGACTCTCCACTGGTACCTGTTTTCCCGTCGGTCTATGGCATAATGGAGTCAGATTCATGGGATCAGGGAAGTGACAGGACCTATTTTTACGCATATAAATATGTGAAGGGAACGCGTAATGAAACCGAGAAAGAGATAAGCAGACTGGTGACTGAGGATATTGGAAATCGACCTCCGACTCTTCTGAACATGGAGGAATTGTATGCCGGGTACACCAAATCAGAACGATATTTGCTCAATCTGTTGGGCATCATCACGCTAGTTTCGATCCTGATATCTATTTTTGGAGTCTATTCAATCGTAACCCTAGCATGTAAAAGACGGCGCAAAGAGATCGCCATCCGCAAGGTGAACGGAGCTACCGTGCGAGAGATCCTGCATCTCTTCCTGCGTGACTATCTCCTGATCACCCTCCTGGCCTGTATGGTCGCTTTCCCGGCAGGTGTGCTGGTGATGCAACGCTGGCTTGAACAATACACCCGGCGGGTTTCCATGGAGTGGTGGCTGTTTGTCGGAATCTTTGTCCTGGTAGTCCTGATCGTCCTGGCAAGCATCCTCTCCCGTGTGATCCGTGCAGCGAATCAGAATCCGGCAGAGGTAATCAAATCAGAATAACAATAAATAATGTATAATTCAATAAAGCTATGATTCAAACAGAAAACTTACAGAAGATCTTCCGCACCGATGAGGTGGAGACATGGGCACTGAACGAAGTGAACATCAGAATCAACGAAGGCGAATTTGTCGCCGTGATGGGGCCCTCCGGCTGTGGGAAGACCTCCCTGCTGAACATACTGGGGTTGCTCGACAACCCCACCTCGGGGAGTTATCACCTGAACGGGACCGACGTGTCGAAATTCACCGAGAGCCAGCGCACCGGCCTCCGCAAGGGGGTGATCGGCTTCGTGTTCCAGAGTTTCAACCTGATTGAGGAGCTGAATGTCTATGAGAACATTGAGCTCCCGCTCCTCTACATGAAGATCGGGGCTGCAGAGCGGAAGCGCCGCGTGAAGGAGGCGATGGAGCGCATGGCCATCACCCACCGCGAGAAGCACTTCCCGCAACAGCTGTCGGGGGGACAGCAGCAGCGCGTGGCCATCGCCCGTGCCGTGGTGGCCAACCCGAAGCTGATCCTTGCCGACGAACCCACGGGGAACCTCGACAGCCGCAACGGTGCCGAGGTGATGAACCTGCTCACCGAACTGAACCGCGAAGGAACCACCATTGTGATGGTCACCCACAGTCAGCACGATGCCGGCTTCGCCAACCGTGTCATCAACCTGTTCGACGGCAAGGTGGTCCCGGAGGTGGTGCTATAACCAAAAGGTATCATGATCAGCACTGCAATTAAACTCATCTTCAGGAACTGGTGGCGCAACAAAACGTTCACACTCATCTCGCTGATAAGTCTTACGGTGGGGATAGCCTGCTTCAGCATGCTCTTCTCATTCGTTGTCTATGAACAGGGCATAGAACAGCAGAACCCCAACCGGGACAGGATGGTGTGGGTGATGCAGGATTTGCCCTCCTCCCCGGGCGAGAAGATGGCCTACGTGCGGGGCGGTATCCCTGAGCAGTTGATGGCGAAATATCCCGAGGTGGAGGATTACCTGCAGCTGAATAGCTTTATCGTGAAATATATCGAGGTGAACAACCAACGCTTCGACCCGGTTGAGATCATCAACGTCGGCAGCTCCTTCCCCACCTTTTTCCCGTTCGAGTTGCTTTATGGCAGCTGGGATGCCCTCAATAATCCGCAGGCAATGGTGATCAGTCAAAAGCAGGCGGCACGGCTTTTCGGAAGGGAGGATGTCATCGGAGAACAGCTGACAGTGTGTGAGGAGGGTTTCGACACCGACATCATGAAAACTTACACCATTGGGGCAGTGGCGAAATCACGCGACCAGTCGGCCATCACCTTCGACGGCCTCATATGCAGCCCCGAGACAAATTGGGGTGGCCCCACCCTGCTGATGATGCCCGAGAAGAGCGATCTGAAACTGTTTGAGGAGAAGGTGAGCAACGATCAGATACCCACACTGGCCGGTGGGAGCTACTATTTTATCCCTCTCGACAAGGCGCTCTCCTCTCGCTATCAGCAGCAGGAGCTGGGATTCTGGCACCATCGCAAGGATGGCCTGCTGATGGTAGGATTGATATCGGCGTTGCTGTTGCTGCTGATCGCAGTGTTCAACTATGTGAACATGAGCTTATCACGCCTGTTGCAACAGGTAAAGATGCTTCAGACACAAAAACTGATGGGCGCGGCACCGGCTGATCTACGGCTGCAGATCGTAATGGACACGCTGCTCACGGTACTGATATCCTTCCTGCTGGCATTGCCCCTGATGCATGACCTGTTGCCACTCTTCAACCAGGTGGTGGATGCCGACTTCACACCCTCCTTTTTCTACAGCAATGACTTTTTTCCGGTACTCATCCTGTTGATCCTGTTGCTGACAGTGATCCCCGGCTGGGTGACTGGCTGGCGTATTGCCCGTTTCACCGGAATCGAAATACAAACCTTTTTTATCTCCGGCAAGCATCGGTGGGTGGGCTCGATGGTTACCCTGCAGTTTGTGATCTCCATCGCACTGATCATCGCCACCATCACTGTCGACAGGCAGACTGGCCTGGTGAAAAAACATGCTACCCGCTACCATGATCTGATAGAAATAGGGATGACGGGGGGTAACCTGGATTTGCGTGAATCAGCGCAGCAGATAAGAAACATCCCGGGGGTGATCGATTTATCCATGGGAAACATGATGCTGATGAACTCCTGGGTGATGCATGCCACTCTGAAAAGAGAAAGTGGTGATGAGCTGCAAACAATGGTCCTCCAACTAAAGGGTGATGAAAACCTGGTACAGATGCTTGGATTGCGACAGCTTGCCGGTGACCCGTGGGAGAGCATCACCGACAACAATCCCCACTCGGTGTTTATCAACCAATCCTTTGCCGACAGGTTGCAACAACCTGTTCATCAAATCATCGGTGAGCCACTCAACAAATACCTGGTCTCCAACGATTCGGTATCAGTGATCGCCGGCGTGGTGGAAGATTTTTATTTCGCATCGCTCGAGGAACAGGTGATGGCGGTGTTAATAGAGCGGATACCTGCCGGTGCTGAAAAGATGACATCAATGCAGGTGCGGCTTGATGGGAAGGAGAAGCGTGAAGCCATCGCTGCCATTAAGCGTGTGTGGCAACAGAGCTATCCCAATGAGCACTTCAGTTACAATGATGTGGAGCATCAATTCAGAGAACGCAACAGTAAGATCTTTGAAATGAGAGACCTGCTGCAGATGTACTCGCTCATCAGCATCCTGCTCACCTGTTTCGGTCTGTTTGGCATCACATTTTATGCGGTAAGGCAGCGAACCAAAGAGATCGGCATCCGGAAGATCAACGGCGCACAGAGAGCACAAATATTGTGGTTGCTGTTGAAGCCGATGTTTATCTGGATGACGGTGGCCTTCGCAATCGCTGTGCCATTGGCCTGGTGGTTCATGGAGAAATGGCTGCAACAGTTCGTTTACAGGGTGAACGTATCTGTGGGTACAATGATGCTCGCACTCTTATTGGTTGCCTGCATCACTTTTCTGACTGTTGGCTGGCATCTGTGGCGCACATCAAAGGCAAATCCGGTGAAAAGCCTGAAAGCAGATTAAAAAAATGATTCAGATGATTTCTTTTTTTCTAAATTGATGTTATATTTGTCGTTCGTAACAACTTTGGATGTTTAATAAAAGTATGGATCGGGTGAAGTAAATAACCTTTCTACTTGCCGCAAAAGGTTATCCCTCAGTTTTTCTCCGGCATTTACCTGTCGGGGTAATTTTCATTTATTTTATTCACAACAGTGAATGCCAGCAGGTTTAATAACAGGCCTGTTGCATCACACCATTCATTAAACATCATGAGTAACGAAAACAGTTCAATTCACGATTTCGATTTCAGCCTGATCTGCGAATATTTCTCACACATGGAACGGCAGGGACCCGGCAGTCCCGAGGCTACAAAGCGGGCGCTCAGCTTCATTGAGCCGCTCACGGAGAGTGCCCGCATCGCCGACATCGGATGCGGCACCGGGGGACAGACCATGACACTGGCGCAGCACTGCCCGGGCCGGATCACCGGCATCGATCTCTTTCCCACCTTCATCGATCTCTTCAACCGCAACGCGGCAGCGCTGAACCTGCAGGAGCGGGTGAAGGGCATTCAGGGCGACATGACGACACTCCCCTTCGCGGAAGAGGAGCTGGACATGATCTGGTCGGAGGGAGCCATCTACAACATCGGCTTTGAGAAGGGTGTGAACGAGTGGCGGCGGTTTTTGAAGAAAGGGGGCTACCTTGCCGTGACGGAGGCATCCTGGTTCACCGTTGAACGTCCCGCCGAGATCCACGATTTCTGGATGGATGCCTATCCGGAGATCGACACCATCTCACGTTGCGTGGCAA
>JAEWQF010000027.1 GCA_023399295.1 Bacteroidota bacterium | reverse complement strand
TCTGCGAGAAGGTGCCATAATTGAGGTTGAAGTTGTGCTGTTGTTCGCCGTCCAGTTGAGGATTGCCATAACTGATGTTGCTGGGATCCATGTCGTCGATGTATGGATTGAGATACCAGATGCCGGGGCGGGAGATCCGCATGTTGTATCCGCCGCGCAGTGTCTGCGTCATCCCCAGCTGATAAGAGAGGGTGAATGAAGGCACCAGGTCGAAGAAGGAGGTGTGTACAATCGTATCCAGTTCATTGTTCATGTAATGTATCTCCTGGTTGGTGTTCTCACCACGCAATCCTACCTTCAATCCCATTTTTCCCTGCCGGTAGGTGTAGCCGGCATATCCCGAGGTGATGCGTTGCAGGTGATCGAGATCATTCAGCCTGTCGGGATCAGGCAACCAGTCACCGCTCCCCAAATAATAGGAATGCTCTCCGCGGCTGCTGTTGTCACGGAAGATATACTTGAGTCCTGCTTCCAGACTGTGCCTGCCGTTCAGCGGGTTCACATAATCCAGCTGACCGGTATGTTCATTGCCACCAGCGTTGTTCTCGCTTCTCTGTCTATAGCCATCGGGGTAGTAAAACACACCCTCCACGTTGTTGTAAGCACTCTCGTATTCACTGTCGTTGGGGTCATGCTCGAGACGATAGGAGAGGGTGAGCATCTCTCCCTTTCGCTTGAAATTACGCTGGTAATCGGCGGCCAGGCTCATCCCCCCGAACTGAGTGACGCTGTTGCTGCGTGAGTCGTAGCTGTAGTCGCGTATGCCGTTAGAGACCACATCCATCAGGGAGAGAGAGTTGAACTTACCACCAAAACGGGAGAGTGACAGGTTGAACAGGTTGGTCGTATCGGGCTCATAACTGAGTGCGGTGGTCAAAAAGAGCCCTCCTCCCTCGCTCTCGCTACTCCCTTTTTGAGTCAGGTAATTCTGCGGGTTGAACTCATTACGGCTAAACTCCGATTCTGAAACCGGTTGAGCATGCTGATAATAGGAGGCATTGCCGGTGAAGCCCACCTTACCCTGTTTGGTTGCCAAGTAGACACTACCGCCATAGCCGCCGAAGGTGTCGCCATTGGCACCCACGGAGCCGGTATAGCCATCATCGACCCGTTTGTCGGTGATGATGTTGATGATTCCCCCCACTCCTTCGGCATCATATTTGGCTCCGGGATCGGTGATCACCTCCACATCCTTGATGCTGTTGGCAGGCATACTCTTTAACACCTGGGCAGGATTGGATGAGATCATGTTGGAGGGTTTGCCGTTGAGATAGATCTTAAAGTTGGAGGAGCCTTTCAGCTGTATGTTCTCCTCACCGTCGATTGTCACTAGGGGTACCTTGCGCAACAGGTCGAGCACATTGGATGTGGAGGCCTCAGGGTCATCCTTGGCACTATAGGTGAGCTTGTCGATGTCAACCTTCACCAGCGGTGCCTGGGCGGTGACGCTCAGCTCATCCAGCAGACGGCTGCTCTCGCTCATTGCAATCAATCCCATATCGAACGGATTCTGTGAGGCGGTAACCTCCGCTTTTTTTACCGTTTCAGCCATGCCGACAAAATGAAAGGTGAAAAGATAATTACCCGGATCAAGGGTGGTTGTGAAGGATCCGGTTTCATCGGTTGCCATTTTTCGGATCACGGTGGCGGGTGATTCTTCCCTGGCAACCGAGATGGTGGCATAGGGCAGGGCCTCATTGTCGGCTTCGGCAACCAGTTTTCCTTTTACAGTAACTGGTTCGGCAAACGAGAAAGCAGCAAGAAAAAGGAACAGGATGAGCACAGTTGTTTGTTTCATTGAATAGGAAAATTTGGACTTTTATTTAAAACGTTAAAAGTACATATTAAATCGCGAATTGGCATTCGGGAGAGGAGGACCATTACGAATAATTAGTAATGCGAATCGCTTTTTTCACTATTTTTGCAAATATACCGAAATCGATGACACTTTTACCCATTTTTCTATCGATCCTGTGCGGCATTGCTGCAGGTTATCTGCTGCGACAGAAGAAGATTGTCGGAAGCACCGGCAGGATGATACATATTGTGATCATGCTGCTACTGCTCTTTCTGGGCTTTTCCGTGGGGAACAACGAGCAGGTGGTAACCCGTTTTCTTGCGATCGGGATGGAAGCGTTGTGGTTGACCCTTGGTGGCACACTGGGAAGCCTGTTTGCTGCCCGGTTGTTGTACCGACGTTTGTTTCTTCGTTCGCAAGAGAGTTCCCATCAACAGGGATTAAGCAAACGGGGAGAGAGATGAAACAGACAATACTCTATCTGGTTCTGTTTGCGGCAGGCGTGACAGCTGCGATGACTGTAGATCTGCCCGAGGTATTGCTCGATGAACGCATCTCAAGGTGGATACTTTATCTGTTGCTTTTCCTGGTAGGCATCCAAATCGGTTCCGGCAGGAACATGTTGCGGGTGCTGAGGGGTCATGGCCTCAAAATCATGTTGCTGCCACTGGCCACCACCGTGGGAACCTTCGCAGGTGTGGCACTGATCAGCCTGTTGCTGCCTGACAGAAGCCTGACAGAATGTTTAAGTGTGGGGGCCGGATTTGCCTATTACTCGTTGTCGAGCATCCTGATCACCGGGCTCAGCAGTCCGGAACTGGGGACGGTAGCGCTTTTGGCGAACATAATGCGCGAGTTCAGTGTTCTTGTTTTTGCACCCTGGATGGTACGCTATTTTGGGCCGATGGCGCCCATATCGGCAGGGGGAGCCACTACCATGGATACCACCCTGCCATTCATCACCCGTTACGCTGGTGAGGAGTATGTGGTCGTTGCGCTTTTCCACGGGATGGTGATTGATTTCACGGTACCGTTCTGGGTCACATTTTTTTTAAGTTTGTAACATCTCACCCCAAATAGCCTATGCGTGCATTGGTCAATGCCCTTATCATCCACCTCACCCTCAACCTGCTGGTCTTCCTGAAGGGGTGGCATGCATTCGAAGGAAAAAAAAGAGCACGATTGATTCTTGTGGTTGTGTTTGCTACCGAATTTTTGATCTACCTCTCCGGATTCTTGTTCTATCGTGCTCTTCCGGAGATGGTGGTGCAACAGATCAGGGTGATGGGCACCAGCTGGATGTTATTCCTGTTGTACAGTGGCGGATTATGGCTACTCATTGACCTGATCGCACTCACCGTGCTTCATCAGTGGCGCACACCCATCCACTCACTGAAAGAGGCTCCCCGAAAACGAAGAATCCTGCTGTTCATCCTGCCGGTGATCCTGGTGGTCGGCATCATGGTGCAGGGCAGACACCGGTTCATGCACCCCGTAGTACAACCGGTTCATGTCACGCTATACAAACAGGCCGGCAACTACGACTCACTGCGCATTGTCGTGGCGGGAGATATGCACCTGGGCTGGATGATAAACCGGAACCATACCCGTCGGTTCGTGGATCTGATCATGGCACAACAGGCTGATCTGATTCTTTTTGTGGGTGACATCTTCGACGCACAGATAGAGCCGGTGTTGCAGCAGGGAATGGATCAGGAGCTCAGACGGCTCTCCGCACCACTGGGCGTCTATACCTGTACTGGAAACCACGAATACCGCCACGACAGTGAAGCGAAGATTGCACTGCTCAACAACGCCGGCATCACCGTGCTGCGTGACACAGCGGTGCTGATCGACAGTGCTTTCTACGTGGTGGGACGGGAGGACAGGGTGATCACAGATCGAAAATCAACCGTTGAGATCCTGCACGACGCACAGGTTGATCATACCATGCCGGTTATGCTGCTCAATCACACCCCCGACAACCTCCGCGAGGAGGCTGACGCCGGCATCGACATTGCCCTCTTTGGACACACCCATCACGGCCAGGCTTTCCCTGGCAACCTGATCACTGAATGGATCTTCGAAGTGACACATGGTTACAAGAAGAAAGGTGACACGCATTGCTATGTCACCTCGGGTCTCGGATTGGTAGGCCCACAATACCGTATTGGCACCCAGTCAGAAATCGCACTGCTGACTGTAGTTTTCGAATAACAAAAGGTTACAGATAGTCGATCACCTTCTCCAGTTGCACCGAATGAGAGCCCTTCAACAGGATGTAGTTGTTGCTCACCGGCTCTGCAAGAAGCTGACTTATCAACTCCTCCACATCCCTGAAACATTGAAATCCGTCGTCAGCCGATGTCCACTGACGGTAAGAATCACCTACCAGGAAAACCCTGTCAAACGAGAGTTCTCGAAGGTATTGTACCATTTTCGCATGTTCCTCGTCACTCACCTCACCCAACTCCTTCATCTCTCCGAGGATCACCATCCGGGGTAGCGGTGTGGGTATCGACGCGAAGAATCCCACTGATGCCTGCATGCTGGTGGGATTGGCGTTGTAGGCATCAATGATCAGGTCGTTGCGCTCGGTGCGCTTGAACTGTGAACGGTGGTTGCTGGGTTCATACGTTTCGAGAGCAGCACTGATGCTCTCCGCGTTGATGCCGAAGAATTTGCAAACCGCCACGGCGGCAATGGCATTGTCGAAATTGTATTCACCCACCAGGCGGGTGCGAACACGGTAGGAACGATCGAAGAATCGCCAGTCGAACTCCATAAAAGGGGTCGCATCGGTTAGGCTGCCGGAGGCAAACAGTGTCGGATCATCCCTCCCATAAAGGATGCGATCCATCCCTTCCGTCAGCTCATAGAGCAAGGTGCTCTCCCTGTTCACAAAGACCTTGCCCTCGTGTGCGCGAATGTACTCATACAGCTCGCCCTTGGTGTGCACCAATCGTTCAAAAGAGCCGAATCCCTCCAGGTGGGCTTGCCCCACATTGGTGATCAGCCCATAATCGGGTTCGGCGATCCCGCACAGTTCCGCAATATCACCCGGCCGATTGGCACCCATCTCCACCACTGCGATCTCATGCGATTTGTTCATGGAGAGCAGGGTGAGTGGCACACCGATCTGGTTGTTGTAGTTGCCCTGGGTATAGGCCACCTTGAATTTACGGGCCAGACCCACAGCGATCAGTTCCTTGGTGGTTGTCTTGCCGTTTGTTCCGGTGATACCGATCACCGGTATCTTTAGTTTCCTACGATGCCAATTTGCCAGCTGTTGGAGTGTGTGGAGTACATCATCCACCCGGATGATCCGTTCATCGGCGGGTATCCCTTCCGTCCATTCATCCACAACGGCGTAGGCACATCCCGCTTCCAAAGCCTTCTCGGCAAAAAGGTTGCCGTTGAACCGCTCCCCTTTCAGGGCAAAGAAGATGGAATCCTTCTCACACATCCGGGAGTCGGTAGTGACTGAGGGATAGCGTAGAAAGATAGAATAAAGCTCATTGGTCTGCATATGGTTTCAGGCTGTCACGATTGCTTTATAACTTTAGTTTCCGTGCGATCGCTGCAGGAATCGCATCCTTGTGTAACACAACACTCAGCGTCTTGTAACGGACAAAAGGATAGGATGCATACCACAATCCCTTGTAAGGACCTGTCTCGCCCCACGAGTTCTTCACCATGAAGTAGCTGTTTCCATTCTGATCTTTGGCAATGCCGTAAATCTGCATGCCATGGTCGTCGGTGGTGGCATAATTGTCGAACGACACCTGTCGCAGCTCCTGGGTGATCTCTTTTTCCTTGAGCAGCTCCCTGCCAATGCGAGACCTGATATCGGCATCCCGTTCGCGACTGGTGAGACCAAGCCATTTGGCCTGGTCACTGCCGGCATTCTCAGATGCCTCCTCATCGGGCACAATGGCTATTCCATCACGGGAGAAACCGGTCTCACTCACATCTGAAGCCCAGGCAATGGTGTAACCACTCATCACCGCAGATTCCATCACCTGCATCAGTTCATCCAGTGGCAGGTTGTAGGAGAGTGCCCAGCGCCAGTTGTCGGGCACCTCGATTGCAAACGGCCGATAATAGGGATGGTGCGTGAAGGATGTGAGAGAAACGTAATCCTCCTGCTTCAACCCCAGCTCATCGGCAAATGTCTGGGGAGTGTATTCCTTCCCTTTGTGGGTAAATGTATGGGGTACTGTTCCCAGATAACCATCCAGGATACCGGATATGCCGTTGTGCCAGACCGGTGTGAGGCTTCTGGCACCAATCACGCCCTCCATGTAGCCTTTCAAGATCTTGTCCAGCTCCCCGTGGTTGTGTGTCTCAGAACCGTAGTGAAGGCCGTGGTAAGCCTCATCAGGCATCACGCCATAGGCATCGAGGGTCTCGACCACATCGGCAAAAGAACCGCCAGGTGCGAAGTTGAGACTGCCGTGCAGACGGGCATGTTTCACCGCCTTCTCTTCATAGTTTCTTCTCACGATGTACATCTCAGAGAGGTCATACTCCCCTTTCCCCATGCGGAGCAATTCCGATTCAAGGAAAGCGACACCCGAGAAACTCCAGCAGGTACCGGTGCTCGACTGGTTCTTCACCGAGGTGACCGGATTCTCCCTGATCACCGTAAACTGATAGATACTTTGTGCTGTGATGACAACTGTGCTCAACAGCAGTATGGAAGAAAAAAACAACTTTTTCATTTTCACGATTATGATTCTAAATGGGTTCAGTCATTGCAAGTATTTGAGCGGGATAGAGTCCTTCACAAAGTTAATTCAAAATAGGGTAAAAAACATCTTTTTTTACACCTTTCTTCGCCGTAACAGCGGAAAATTGATGTACCTTTACCCGCACATTAAATCATTGTTTATGGATGACCTGACTCCAAAAAAGAAAAAAAGCCGCAAAGGATGGACCCTTTTTCTCGGCATCGTGATCGTTGCCCTTGCCATATTCGTCTATGTACGCTATTACTATGTATTTGGTACGGGTGTGAAATCGGGTGAGCTGAATTACCTTGTCTACAAGGGGGTTGTTTTTAAAACCTACGAGGGGAAACTGATTCAGTCGGGCTTCCGTGCTGACATGCCGGGAGGACTCCAGTCGAATCAGTTCGATTTTTCGGTGGAAGACAAGGAAATTGCACAACGGTTGATGGTGGCAGGCGGCAAGCTGGTCCAACTCCACTACCGGGAATACTTTGCACCACTTCCCTGGCGAGGATACACCAAGTTCGTCGTCGACAGCATCATCGCCATCGAAGAGAAATCGCTTGATCCGCTAACACAAGAGGAATTGACACCCTACATCCTCGAATCGATGTAGGTAGGTGAACCATGGCACAGAAAAAATATTATGTTGTGTGGCAGGGAGTGAAACCCGGAGTATATGACTCGTGGGATCGCTGCAAGGCACAGGTGGCGGGATACGAACATGCGCTATACAAGTCTTTCTCAACCAGGGCAGAGGCTGAGGAGGCATTCAGCGACAACCCCTGGAAACACCTTGTCCCAAAGAAAAGTGGGCAACGTGACTCCTCCCCGTCAAATGCCCCTTTTATCCGGCAAAGTATGGCCGTCGATGCAGCCTGCAGTGGGAATCCGGGACGTATGGAGTATCGCGGTGTATGGGTAGAGGATGGGACAGAACTCTTCCACGTGGGGCCCATCGATGAGGGCACCAACAACATTGGTGAGTTTCTGGCCATTGTGCATGCCCTGGCCCTATTGCAGAAGCACGATAAACCAACACCTGTCTACACCGACAGTGTGAATGCCCTCAAGTGGGTAGCCAAGAAAAAATGCAACACTAAATTAATACAGACCGAGCGCAACAAACTGTTGTTCGAATGGATTGCACGGGCAGAGAAATGGTTGCGGGAAAACAATTACAGCAATCCGCTGCTGAAGTGGGAAACAAAGCAATGGGGAGAGAACCCTGCCGACTTTGGTCGCAAATAGAGGGCAGATAGAGGGTGCAGCGTCGATTCACTCTTCTTTTTTTTGTTTCATTTATCCATCATTACAACCAAAAAACAGTTATCTTTGCCTCGAAATTGCTTTCGGCGGAATGCTTTTATCTATGAACGAAGGAGAGCGGTTCAAATTTGCAAAAAAAGAACGGATCAGCGGCACGAAGAGGGTTGAATCCCTGTTTGTCAAAGGAAATTCTTTCATGGCATACCCTTTCAGGGTGGTATGGTTGAAGGGAGATGCCGCTTCCGCGACAATGGCATCGGTACTTGTCAGCATCCCCAAAAAGAGACTGAGACGGGCTGTAGACCGCAACCGGATGAAGAGACTGGCCAGAGAGGCTTACAGGCTGCACAAGCCACAACTGAAGGAGGTGCTGAAGGAAGATGCGCTGCATCTGGAGGTAGCCTTCATCTATGTCGGAAATGAGCCGAGTGACTTTCTCACGATTCAAAAAGGGATTGTGAAAGCAATCAGGGAACTGGGAAGAATCAACCAAACAACGACAACGTGAAATTATTGAACGCTCTTCTGACGTGGATCATGTTGCTCCCCGTCTATTTCTACCGGGCTGTCATCTCACCGCTCACACCACCCAGTTGCCGCTACACACCCTCCTGTTCACAGTACACGATAGAAGCATTGAAGCAACACGGCCCTTTCAGGGGTTTTTACCTTTCCGCGCGGCGCATAATAAGCTGTAATCCCTGGGGAGGATCGGGGTATGATCCCGTACCCGAGCCAAGGCGCAGGAAAGAAAAGTCGAAAGCAGAGGAACACTAACGTATGGAATTTTACGACGTACACACCCACCAGATTTTTCTCGAGGAAAACGATGATCCTTATCACTCGTGTATCTTCGATGTTTACCCCCTTGAGTTTGAAGTAGCCAAAGAATCCTACAACCGCCATGCTTTCTCCTGTGGCATCCATCCCTGGTATTCGGAGGATAGTGACACACAGATGGCCTATCTGAACGAGATCGCTCCCAACCCGCGCATCATTGCCATTGGTGAGACCGGACTGGACCGCCTCAAAGGGCCCTCTTTTGAGATACAGATCCCGGTATTCAAAAAACACATCGAACTCTCGGAGAGGCTTGGCAAACCTGTGATCATCCATTGTGTGAAAGCATGGGAAGAGCTCATCAGGGTGAAGCGCGAGACACAACCCACACAACCGTGGATCATCCATGGATACCGGGGTAAACCGGAACTGACAGTGCAACTGCTCCGGGAGGGATTTCTCTTCTCGGTGGGTGACCAACTCAATGTGGACTCAATGCAACTGATGCCACTCAACACCCTCTTCTGTGAAACCGACGAAGACGAGATGTCGATCCGTGAGGTGTACCAGCAGGCTGCACGCGCCCTCAACATGGAGACGGAGACATTCGCATCGCACATCGCGGAGAATGTAAGGAGGGTATTTCCCACGCTGGAGGCACCCACTGCTTATTACATAGACAAGGAGGAGGAGGCAGATTAATCGATTGGGAGCGCTGTTTTGATCAGAAAAGCCGGTGAACTGTTTATGAGTTCACCGGCTTTTCTGATTGATCGGAGTGGTTCCTTGAAGCCTTTTAGCTATGGTGCTTGTGATTCTCTTTGAGGAACGCATCGAGCGCGGCAGCCATTGAGGGATAATCGGGCTGGGGTGCCACACAGTCGAGTCGCAAGCCCACCTCTTCCACTGTTTTCGCAGTGCTGTTGCCAAAGCAGCCGATGGCCATTGTGCCCTGCTTGTAGTCCGGAAAATTTGAGACCAGCGAGTGGATTCCAAGGGGACTGAAGAAGATGATCATGTCGTAATCGAGCTTTTCGCCCTCCTCAAATTCATTGCTTACGGTTCGGTACATCACACTTTTGGTGTAGTTGATCTTTCTCTCATCGAGCAGGATGCATATCTCATCGTTGTGTTCCTCCGGCACAGGAAAAAGAAAATTCTCCTTGGCATGCTTGTTGAAGGTATTGATGAGGCCGTCCATTTTTCCAGTCTGGCTGAAAAAGATCTTTCGTTTCCTGTACACGATGTATTTTTGCAGATAGAGTGCTACTGTCTCCGATACACAGAAATATTTCATTGTTTCGGGAACGACGATCTTCATCTCCTCACAAATCGAGAAGAACTTATCAACCGCTGTACGGGCAGTAAAGATCACAGCCGTGAAATCAAGGATTTGAATCCGTTGTTGACGAAACTCTTTCAGTGAGACACGTTCAACCTTGATAAAGGGGTAGAAGTGCACCTCAACATGATGTTTCTCGGCAATGTCGTAATAGGGAGATTTCTCACTACTGGGTTTGGGTTGGGAAATCAGAATCTTTTTAACTTTCCGGGCGTTCATATAATATTTATTCCTGCAATATTTATCATTGAAAGCACTCCTTTATAGAATAGCAACCAGGGCGCAATTTCAGTGCCGCAAAGATAGACAAAAAAATAGAACCAGCCGATTTTATTTTTAACAAAAATATTTAACAACCCGATAACTATGATCATACGGGTGATCAGAAAGATCACCGCGAAGAGGATCATCAAGCCCTCTTTCCACTCCGGCAGGTAGACAAAACAGACAGCCGGCAGAAACAATACCACGCCAATCAGCTCCAACATACGGGTATACTGTGTGACCCACCCCTTCAGATCAACTGGGAGAAAGAAGAGTCCGACAACCCGGTAAAAGAATACTTTTATTGCCGCAAAAAATGAGATGACAACCAGCACCGTTCCAAACACTTTCAATTGTTGGGCCACATCAAGGGAAGAGAGACCCCAATCCCATCCGGCATGGAAAAGCACGATGCTGCCTACCAGCATCGTTTGGAACAGCAGAAAAAACTCACCCCATGCTTCGGTGATGGTGACCTGCTCTTTTCTGATGAGGTTTGTTGATTTACCCGGGGTGAATGCGTGTCTGAGATTGCCTTGGAAAGAGCTACCCTCCATGCTGTAAAAAATGGCGAACAAGAGAAAACAGAGCAAAAAGAGCAGAAAAAAGAGTGATTGCAGCAGTGACGAGAACGGCAGGTTATCGCCGGTCATGTAGGAGTTGACCAACTGATGTGCCACATCGCCCATCTTCTCAGGTACAAAAAAAAGACGGGTGCTGTCGGTTGGGAGATAGTCAAACTGGCCAAAGGGTGGTTGTTGCGGGAGTGACAAGAGGGTATCCTCTTCAGCTCTCAACAGGTGAAAGGGAAGCGCGTTGACAGGTTCGGGAGCGAAGGTCAGTTGTATCATCAGCAATCAACAGGTCTCTCGCCACAAAGTTACGACTCTTTTTGGGGATTTTTACCTTCCAGAGGTTCCCAATCGGGAAAATCATGCAACAGGGAAATCACTGCTTCGGGACTATCTGCCACCTGCCATATCTGACGATACTCATCCCGCATGAATTGTTCTGAAATCATCCGCTCGAAAAAGGAGAGCAACGGATCATAATAGTGGTCTGTATTGAGCAGGATGATGGGATGACGGAAGAGACCCAGTTGTCGCCAGGTGATGATCTCGGCCAGTTCTTCCAGTGTTCCCATACCTCCCGGCATTGCAACAACCGCATCCGCACACTCTGCCATCGCGGCCTTGCGTTCGTGGATGGTGTCGGTGATTACAATCTCAGTGAGGTGATCGTGACCCCACCCCGCCTCGACCATGAAACGGGGGATGATCCCTTTCACCTTTCCTCCATGAAGCAGGATGGCATCATTGAGCGCACCCATCAACCCCTGTTTGCCGGCACCATTGATACAGGTGATGCCGTTCAGGGCCAACAGCTCACCCAGGCGGGTTGCAGCCTGGGTGAAGACCGGTCGTAGCTGGTCGCTTGAGGCGCAATAGACAACTACGCTATAATCCGAACTCTTTCCTGATTGCATCCACATAATCAAGTGCTTCCCAGGTAAACAGCTCCACCTCCATTGTGATTGGATGGGGCATGTAGCGCGATTTGAACTCCTTTTTCACTTTCTGAGGGGAACGTCCCATGTGGCCATAGGATGCCGTTTCGAAATAGATGGGATTGCGCAGTTTCAAGCGCTCTTCGATGGCGCGGGGCTGCAGATCGAACATTGTCCTGATCTTCCTGGCAATTTCACCGTCCGATAGCTTCACGTTGTTCTTTCCAAAGCTGTCCACATAGACGCTGATCGGTTCATTGACACCGATGGCGTAGGAGAGCTGAATCAACATCTCATCGGCAACACCGGCAGCCACCATATTCTTTGCAATGTATCGGGCGGCATATGCTGCCGACCGGTCTACCTTCGAGGGGTCTTTGCCCGAGAAGGCACCACCCCCGTGGGGTGCTTTACCACCGTAGGTGTCGACGATGATCTTTCTACCGGTAAGCCCGGTGTCACCGTGAGGACCGCCAATCACAAACTTGCCGGTGGGGTTGACGTGATAGGTTATCTCCCCCTCAAACAGCTTCTGAATATCTTTACGGCCTTTGTATTGCGCCCTCACACGTGGGATCAGGATCGTCTTCACATCCGACCGTATGCGCGACTGCATCTTCTTGTCAGCTTCCAATTGAGCCTCCTGGCTGTCGTCACGCGGCAGTTCAAACTCATCATGCTGTGTGGAGATCACAATGGTGTCGATGCGCAGGGGTACTCCCTTTTCACTGTACTCCACGGTCACCTGCGACTTGGCATCGGGTCGCAGGTAGGGCATCAACTCCGGTTGGTTCTTGCGGATGTTGGCCAGTTCCATCATCAGGGCATGACTCAGGTCGATTGGCAGCGGCATGTAACTCTCTGTTTCATTTGTCGCGTAGCCGAACATCATCCCCTGGTCGCCGGCACCCTGCACTTCGGTATCCACACCACGGTTGATGTCATCCGATTGTTCGTGGATGCTGGAAAATACGCCACAGGAGTCCGCTTCGAAACGATATTCACTTTTGGTATAACCGATTTTGGCTATCACCTGGCGTGCCACTTCAGCCACATCGACATAGGTATTCGACTTCACTTCACCTGCCAGGACTACCTGTCCGGTGGTCACCAATGTTTCACAGGCTACTTTTGACTGGGGATCATAAGCCAGGAACTCATCCAGCAGGGCGTCTGAAATCTGATCGGCCACCTTGTCGGGATGTCCTTCCGAAACCGATTCTGAAGTAAAAAGATAATTCATTTGGTGCAAAATTTAACGATGGGATCACTGTCGACTCACCGTTCATTCGTTTTCACCTCTGATCGGTGGGAGACAACATCACCCGGAATAAATTAAAATGTCAAAAAAAAAATGAGGAAGACAGTGAGAGCTGTGCAAAGAGAAGAAAGAGAAATGCACGGGTCAATTTAGCATTTTTTTCGGTGGTTGCAAGCAGTTCAAATCTGTCCACATCATGATTATGGCAGCAAAGGTAAGGAAATATTGCATAGGAACAGTGCAAAATAGGTTAAATGTTCACCAACAGCACCACCTCCCACACTTTTCCCCTGTTGTACTGGTGGGCTGCTTTCCCCCTGGCCGCACAGACATCCCTGTTTCAGGGCGATTGATTTGGTTTGACCAAAAAGAGGCGGTAGCTGAAACAAAAACAAGGAGCAACATGTTATAAAAGAGATGAATCAACTTAAATTCCACGTTCTATGGAACTGCGATCACCCGAATCATTCTGGCTACTGAAAAACGGAATCCCTTACAACTACCCCTCCCTGCAGGAGCACATTGAATGCGACATTGCCGTCGTCGGCAGCGGCATCACCGGTGCCCTGATCAGCCACACGCTTCACCGGGCAGGATACAAGACTGTTGTGATTGACAAGCGGGATCTGGCAAACGGCAGCACAGCTGCCACCACCTCCATGCTGCAGTATGAGATCGATGTCCCGATGCACAAGCTTGCCGCGATGATTGGCGAGGAGGGAGCGGTGACCTGCTACCGCGAAGGCATCGCCTCCATTGATATTTTGGAGGCTCTGCTCAGAAGAGAAGGCATCAACGCCGGATTTGAACGAAAGAAATCGCTGCAGGTAGCCCATTCCGAGAAAGCGGTGGTTGAGCTGGAAAAGGAATACCGCCTCAGAAAAGAACACGGTTTCAGTGTTGAATGGCTCTCCACGGAGGAGATCAGGAAGAGATACAGCATGGATGCTTATCCCGGCATCCTCTCCAACGAAGGGGCTTCGATTGATGCGTTTCGAGCGGCTCATGAACTGATCAGCCGCAACCACGCCGGGGGGATGCAGGTGTATGACCATACACCGGTGAAGGAGTTTCAACATGAGACAGACCATGTGAAGATTGTTACCGAAAGTGGTTTTCACATTCGCAGCAAGCGGATTGTTTACTGTACCGGTTTTGAGACACTCAGGATGTTCCGCAGAAAATATGCTGATGTGATCAGCACCTTCGCCTGCGTCAGTGAACAATCATTTGCGCTCTACCCGCAACTGAAAGACCTGCTTATCTGGGATACTGCTCAACCCTACATCTACATGCGGACCACCGACGATGGGCGGTTGTTGGTGGGAGGCGAGGACATCCCCTTTAAGTACAACAGGGTCAGCGAGAAAATTAAAAGCAGGAAAACAGAAAAATTGATCAAAAAAGTGGAGCAGCTCTTCCCCACCCTCACCTTCCTGGAGGATTACACCTGGGCAGGCGCATTCGGCGTGACGAAGGATGGACTGCCCTTCATCGGGGAACATCCTGATTTTCCGAATGCCATCTTTGTGTTGGGTCTGGGTGGCAATGGCATCACCTTCTCGGTGCAGGGGATGGAGCTTGTGCTTAGACTCCTTGCCGGTGAAGCTCACCCCCTGTTGCACCATTATCGTTTCGACCGTTGAGCAACCTCCACTAAAGGATCTGTCGGGTTCTCAGATATGCTTCCAGATTGAGATCGGGAGTGAGATGCACCGCATGGAACCCCAACTGTTGCGCTGTTTCAATGTTGGCCGCATTGTCATCGATAAACAGTGATTCTTCTGCTTTGAGATCATACCGATTCAGCAGGATCCGATACAACTCCGGATCGGGTTTGACGATCCGCTCAACACCTGAAACCACCATCCCGTCGAGTCTGGAAAAAAAATCATACCGCTGCATCGCCAAAGGAAGTGTTTCTGCCGACCAGTTTGTGAGTCCATATACCTTATAGTTGGCTTTGAGTGGTTCCACAAGGCGGACATTCTCTTCAATGGTGCCACCCAACATTTCCTCCCATCGGCCATAATAGTAGCCGATCTCTTCCGCATACTCGGGGTGTTGTTCCTGCAATGCAAGTGTAGCCACTGCGATGGATCGCCCGGCATCCTGTTTCAGGTTCCAATCGTAACGGCAGATATGAGAGAGGAAGTAGTGCATCTCTTCCTCTGTCTCAAACACCCCACGATAAAGATAAACAGGGTTCCAGTCGATCAGCACCCCACCGAAATCGAATACGATATTTTTAAGTTGTTTCATCCTTCCTTCCAATTCATTATTTCCGGCTGCAAGATACGGATATTTTGTGACAGAAGCGATCAGTTGAATCACAAGTCACACCAGATACAACATCGATTCGGGTGCTGTGACAACATCGATCAGATCTAAAAAAAGATAAATCAGCTGCTGTCAGTGCTATTTTATCTATTTTTGTATTTCTATAAACGAACAGCATCTCATTGAAAGCAACCAGTAAGCGCATTTGTTTCCAACTGATCCTATCCCTCCTGCTGGCATCCATTGCTGTTTCCTGCGGCACCAGTCACCGGTTGGCATCCGACAATACCTTCAAAGGTATGGAGGAGAAGCTGATCGATTACGGTAAGAAGTATCTGGGTAAACCCTACCGCTATGCAGGCAGAGGACCCTATGCCTTCGATTGCTCCGGGTTCACCTCCTTTGTATTCGAAGCGTTTGGGTACACCCTGGGATCCAGCTCCGTGGCACAGGGAAAACAATTTCCGACAATTGCAAAAAAAAGCGATCTTAAAAAAGGAGATCTCGTCTTTTTTGAGGGAAGAGCCCGCAATGGTGTTGTGGGTCATGTGGGGATTGTGACGGAAGTACGCTCGAATGGAATATTCCGGTTCATTCATGCTTCCACAAGCTATGGCGTGATCATCTCCTCCTCAAATGAACCCTATTATGCGGCACGTTACCTGCACGGTGGCAGGGTGCTGAAAGAGAGCAGGATCGAGGCAGAGGTGACACAGCAAGAGAAGGAGGGCAAGCGCATCCCGACGTTGCCGATCCATACCGATACAAGAAATGGCTCACTCAACAAGGAGATGAATCGACCAAATGCGAATGGGCAGAATCCGGAAACCGTGAGCAGGTCAGTGAGCAACCCGTTGAAGGAGCTGCTACTGACAGTGGATCCGCCCCACTCGGCAGACAGAAAGAGAGACAAAGAGCGTAGGAAAGCAAATGAGACGAACAACAGGGCGGTATGGAGGGAAGAGAACACCACCCTGCCCGATCCGGTTGAAGCCGAAAAGGGATAGAACGTGGGGATAGGAGCGTGTGCATCTTTTTTGTACTTTTGCATTTCAAATAAAAAAACAATAGAACAATCATGATAACGGCAGACCAACTGAAAGATGTGTTGGAGCGCGAGCACGCGCTGAGGGGGTATCTTTGACGTCGATGCAAAGAGAATCCAATTAGAAGAAGAAGAGTTACGCGTCCAGTCACCCGATTTCTGGAACGACGCCAAAGCGGCAGAAAAACAGATGAAGGTGGTACGGGAGCTGAAATTCTGGATCAGCGCCTACGAAGAGGTGAAGGCTGCGGCCGATGAGCTGCAACTCGCTTTCGATTTCGTGAAGGAAGGAATCGTCTCGGAAGAGGAGGTAGATGTCCAGTATACCGAAGCAGTTCAACTGATTGAAGAACTGGAGTTGAAGAACATGCTTCGCCGTGAGGAAGACAAGCTGGGAGCGGTGCTGAAGATCAACGCCGGCGCCGGTGGCACCGAAAGCCAGGACTGGGCATCGATGCTCTTTCGCATGTACCAGCGCTGGTGCGAAAGCAAGCGCTACAAGACAACAGTCACCAATTGGCAGGATGGCGACGATGCCGGCATCAAGACAGCCACGCTACAGGTGGAGGGGGAACTGGCTTATGGATTCCTGAAGAGTGAGAATGGGGTGCACCGGCTGGTGCGTGTCTCACCCTACAATGCGCAGGGCAAACGGATGACCTCCTTTGCCTCCATCTTCGTGGTCCCCCTGGTGGATGACACCATCGAGATAGAGGTGAACGCTGCCAACCTGAGCTGGGACACCTTCCGATCTTCCGGAGCAGGGGGCCAGAATGTAAACAAGGTAGAGACGGGTGTCAGGCTCCACTACTTCTACAAGGACTCCGATACAGGGGAAGAGCAGGAGATTGTGATTGAAAACACAGAGAGTCGTTCACAAATGGGCAATCGAGAGAATGCCTTGCGACTGCTTAAGTCACAGCTTTATGAGATAGAACTGGAGAAGCGACGTGCCGCCCAGGCTGTCATTGAGGCAGGGAAGAAGAAGATTGAATGGGGATCACAAATCCGCAGCTATGTCTTCGACGACCGACGGGTGAAAGATCACCGCACCAACTTCCAGACATCGGATGTGAATGGTGTGATGGATGGCGACCTGGATGATTTCATCAAAGCCTATCTGATGGAGTTTGGCGGGGAGTAGACCAGGCAGGAGAGAGCAGCATAAAATTGCTGCAAAAGCAGTCCATTTTCTTAAAAAGAGTTATATTTGTAACGCTGTATCAATACCGATACGGGTAGTGGAGCCATACAAACAGTCCCACTCCCCGCAAAATGCAGACAACAGAAAAGCAAATGGTCATCATCTGAAACCATATCATCTCATGGATCATCCGCGCACCTGTCCACCCAGCCTCCTGAAATGGACTTTTTTCCTCATGGCCTCACTCTTGTCTCATGCAACATGGGGACAAATCAGCCATGGTGGCAAACCATTGCCTCTTGAGGTCCAGCACGGCATGCGTTCCCTGTCTGCGACAGCAGAATTGTTCGTGGAGATGCCTCCTCTTAGCAATGAGGCTGAATTGTGGCGGTCGGCACAGGAGGAGTCATCCTTCAGAAGCCTTCATTTTGCCCACAAATTTCACCGGTTCCTCCGCCCCGAGAATGCAGGCATCACGTTCCAATGGGAAAACATGAAGATCTGGCGGGTGGGCATCCGCTCAAAGGGAGCCTATTCACTCAACATCCTCTTCTCCAGGTTCAAACTCCCCCCCGGTGGGCGTGTATTTGTCTACAACGGCGATCAGACGGAGATACTGGGTTCCTTTACGGAAGAGAACAACAGCGAGCTGGGGATGCTTCCGGTTCAGCCTATCGGTGGCGATGAGCTGATCGTGGAGTACCAGGAGCCACTGGATGCGCTCTTTCCCGGTGAGATAGAGATCGGCGAGGTGAACCATGACTTTCGTGGTATCTTCCGTGCCACAGAGCCACGCGATCCTGTTCAGAAGTGCCATCCAAACATTGTCTGTTACCCGGAAGACATCCTTCCCGGAAGCGGTGTGGTGGGATTGATCATCAATGGAACCACCTACTGCACCGGATCATTGGTAAACAACACCTCGGAAGATGGTGCCCCCTACCTTTTAACGGCAACGCACTGCCTGAACAATGATTATGATGCACGGTTCCTCGCCAACAGAAAATATGACATGGTTGCAGGTACGATTGTCGCATTCTTTCACTACCAGTCGCCACTCTGTGATGACGACATCAGAGGGCCCCTCCAGATGACGATGGCCTCGGCCGATTCACTGGTGATCAGTGAACGACACGACATCTCGCTGCTTCGTTTCAAAGAGACACCTCCACCCTCATACCAGCCCTATTACCTGGGATGGGATGCAACATCCACGCCCAAGGCTCCATTTCACGGCATACATCACCCCAATGGTGGTATCAAGAAGGTGGCTGTTGAAGAGGGATCCCTCTCCATCACCTCTTTTCCGGGATCGAAATACAACATGAAACCCAATGCCCACTGGTCTGTGAATGCATGGGATACAGGAGCCACTGAGGGAGGCTCCTCGGGTTCACCCCTGCTGGACCACCAGAAGCGCATCGTGGGCACATTAACCGGGGGTGTGTCGATGTGTTCTTCACCGCGAGGGCCTGATGTCTATGCGTCACTCAACAAGTTCTGGAATGTATCCGATTCACTGGACAATCCCATCCCCATCAACCACTACCTCGACCCATCCGGCACACAGGCCACACAGCTGGGTGGCTATCAACCGCAAGCCAACAACCCATACAGCAGAAGCATGAATTTTGGCATCAATGAAAAACCGGTTGAGACCCTCCATCAGTCGGTACCGATGTTCGCCACCAACAATGCTTTCGGATACTCTGAATTTGCCGAGGAGTTTCAAGCCAAGGAAACAGTGTTGCTTGAGGGGGTGTTTATCTCTTCACCCGCAACAAGCAACATGTTGAACAACGCGATCAAAATCAGGATTTATACCGGTAAGGAGAAGCCGGAAATGCGGATATATGAGCAAGATTACAGTTACAGTTACCAATATTTTGGTGGCGGCGGTTTTTCCACAGCCGTCAGAAACATGCGATACAGCATTGAAAACTACATCGCTTTCGACACCCCGCAACAATTGACTGGTACTTTTTACATCTCATACTATGATGCCAATGGCACTTCCAGGGGATTTACGGTCTTTAACGCTGAACCGCGTGCAATTGGATCGGGGAAGGTCTCGACAGCCTGGATGTACAATGGCAACAGATGGGAGCGTTCGTCAGAGAACATCGAGAATCCGGTCAACACCTCGCTACTGATTGCTCCCTATGTGATCGGGAAGACAAACCTGTCGGTACACCCCGACAAGGAAGAACCGAAGATCGCAGCCTACTATGGTGCAGAAGTAAGCCGTATCTTCATTGAATCAAACTACGAACTGTTGGAATGGGAGCTCTTTTACGTTTCCGGACAGAAAATTCTCGAAGGGCGCGCAGAGAAGAGTATGAACAGAGCCTCATTCCCTGCTGCACACCTCCCCAGAGGAGTCTATGTTGTCAGGGTCAAAACAACCGACGGTACGCAGAGCGCCAGAAAAGTACTTGTAATGTAAGATTACAACGGATCAACCGTGTTATTTTCTATCCCAGCCACTCTGTTATCGACAGAAGGTGTATGCGCTGCATCAACGGCTGTCTCTTCATCGGTAACGGCTCCTGTTTCGCTTCTTGTTCCCTGCTCATTGGCGCTTCCCCGCTGCTCTTTGAGGTAATCGGAGATGATGTTGCTGCCATTTTCAGCACCCTCCACACGCTTGGACTCCTTCTCAACCGGTTCCTCCTTCGGACGGGGCACCTCTCTCTTTTGTACGATCAAACGGTCACCAATATCGATCCGTGTATTGCTCAATCCATTCCAGACTTGGAGTTGCGAGACAGCGATACCGTTTTGCTTCGCAATCTTGCCCAGGGTGTCTCCCTTTCTTACCCTGTAATATTGATTCACAGTCTCCATATCTCCTGCCACATGCTGTTGGGCGATGAGCTCACCACCAGCGGCGGGTGGGGCGACGACTGCCTTCTTGCCCACCACCAGCTGCTTGCCAATGCCGATCATGTTTGATTTCAGTCCGTTCCAGGATTTCAGCTGCGAGAGGGTGATCCCGTTTTTGCGCGCAATGACGGAGAGGTTATCCCCCTTCCTGACACGATAGTAGACATTTTCACCGCTTCCCGAAGATAGATCGCCACTGTTCAGAAACAGATCGGTATTCAAACGATGGGGATGATAGATCGAGCTGTTGTGGGCAAGGATCGCATCTTGTTGATCGACAAAGGCATACATCTTATCTGATGGAAGCACCAATGCATAGGGTTTTGAATTACCGGGAATCACATCTTTTCTGAACTGTGGATTGAGACGCCTCAGCTCTTCCACCGGTATCTCCAGCACAGCTGAGATCTGATTCAGGTGCAACCGTTCACTCACATGGACCGTATCGAGTGCTGTGACAGTAGCATGTGCGTGCGCCGGACAGATATTGTGGTCGATGTAGTGGGTCATGATGTAGTTGGCTGCGATGAAAGCCGGCACATAACCTCTTGTCTCCCGTGGCAGGTTATAATAGATCTGCCAGTAATCGTGTTTCCCGCCACTGCGGGCAATTGCTTTGTTCACATTCCCCGGCCCGCAGTTGTAGGCGGCAATCACCAGGTTCCAGTCACGGTAGATGGCATACAG
Organism: Bacteroidota bacterium; assembly: GCA_023399295.1. Taxonomy (GTDB): domain Bacteria; phylum Bacteroidota; class Bacteroidia; order Bacteroidales; family Dysgonomonadaceae; genus Proteiniphilum. Next base: position 57,517 of record JAEWQF010000027.1, on the reverse strand, counting down.
ATCTTTCAGATAGCTCACCGCCGCTTCAGTAGCCTTGTGGGGATCTCTCCTTTCATCCACAAGACTGTTCACCTCCAACCCATATCCTTTTCCTGTGCGCAGCATGAACTGCCAAAGGCCGGTAGCTCCCGCACGGGATACGGCTACCGGATTGAGGGCCGATTCAATCACCGGGAGATACTTCAACTCAAGCGGCAACCCCTCTCTGTCGAGGGCCTGTTCGAAAAGCGGGAAATAATAGTCACCCAGGGCAAGCATGTAACTCACCTGTTCTCTGCGGCGGGTAGCATACATCTCGATGTAACGCTTCACCACGCTGTTGAATGAGAGTTCCATCACCGTGGGAATGTTGTGGAGACGTGAGATATAGACCGAATCAGGAAACAGCACATTGGCGCCCCGCACACAATCCTCATTGTTTTCAAAGAGATCGATCTGCCAGTCCCTCAGCAGCTCATTCACCTGGCCTGTCATGCTTTCGGGAAAGACAATTGCATCGTCGTTGATGGTGTCATTCTTACCCGGTGTTGGCTCCTGGGCGCTTGCATAAGATAGCAGCCAGAAACAGCTGAATGTAAAGAGTATTGTTTTTCTCATAGGTCAGTTTTTATCCTTCTGTTCTTCCCGGTCATCCTTTACGGGGTATGGGCTGAGGAGCAGCCCTACAACCGGGTAATTAAAAATTAAAGCTGAACCGCAATCCATAGGAGGAGGCAGCCAACAAATCGGACTGTGGCTCTTTGAGCAGAGCCGGTGTCACCCGCATTGAGAGATCGGTGCTCATGTTAAAATCGAACAGCTGGGCGTCCACATAAGCATCCACCATTGCCAGCATATACAGGGCCATCGTACCAATGATACTCAGATCACGGTAATACCTGTAATAATCTTTTCTCTTTTGCAACACATCGGTAAACCATTTCTGATCAATTGACTCCGGGTCCCTTCCATAGGGCAGCAGGTCGTGCCAGCGGTTGGTTTCCGGATTGCTGTCCATGATATCCTGGTATGCTCCCAGATAATCACGATACAAGCCGTTGTTCCAGGTAATGGCGTAGGTGAAACCCACAAAACCGCCATAGAGGATGGGTAGTTTCCAGTACTTCCGGTTGTATACCTGACCCATTCCAGGGAAGAATGCGGAATAGATGACCGCTTTTCGGGGAGTAGGCCGAAAGTTGTGTGATGGCGCAAAAAAAGAGTCCGATAGCGTATCACTGAGCAGTGCTTTGGATGTCGCCACTATCCGACTGTTGTCAGTGACGACAAGGGTGTCCATCTCTGCGGTGTCCTCGATTGAGTCTGTTGACAACGATGACAGTGAGTCTACCGGCAACGATGACAGTGAGTCTGCCGGCAACTGTGGGCTGTTGGAGATGGGTTGGCGCAGTGGGAGCTCCTGTGCCTGCAACAGGGCTGGTGCAACAGAGAATATCAGTCCGAGAAGAAATGCAGCTCGCTTCATCCTGCTCCTATTTTTTCATTTTGTCGAACATCACGATCAGCCGTTCCAACTCCTCGGGTGTGTGAAACGGGATGGTGATCCTCCCTTTTCCGCTCTTGTTGCAGGTAAACTGTACATCGGTACGGAAATAGGCGGAGAGGTGCGCTTTCAGGGCATCAAACTCACCCGACAGCATCTGCCTTGAGTGACGATTAGTTGATTTGTGCTTCCCGCCTGATTTCTGCCTGCCGGCATCTCCCTCCTGCTGCTGGTCTCGCACCATCATCTCCACCATCCGAACGGAAAGTCCCTCTTCGATGATCTGATTGTAAATGGCTAGCTGCTTTACCGGTTCATCAATGGTGACAAGCGAACGGGCATGCCCCATGTCAATCTTCTTGTCCTTGACACCCATTTGTACTTCGGCAGGCAGCTTCAACAGACGCAGGTAGTTGGCAACCGTTGCTCTTTTCTTACCCACTCTTTCGCTCAACTGCTCCTGTGTGAGGGAGAGTGTTTTGATCAATGTCTGATATGCCAGCGCGATTTCAATGGAGTTGAGATCTTCCCGCTGGATGTTCTCGATGAGCGCCATCTCCATGGTCTCGTCTTCATCGGCGATCTTGATGTATGCCGGGATAGAGGTGAGACCGGCCATCTGCGATGCCCGATATCGCCGCTCACCAGCGATAATCTGGTAACGATCGTCATCCAACTTACGCAATGTGACAGGCTGAATCACACCGATCGAACGGATGGATGCAGCCAGCTCCTGCAAACCCTCCTCGTTGAAAGCCCTGCGAGGCTGATCCGGATTGGGAATGATCTTGTCCAGATCCACCTCACTGATCGAGGATGACCCACTGGCCTCACTCTCATTGAATGTGATCAATGCGTCCAAACCTCTTCCTAATGCATTTTTTCTTGCCATCGTTCGTGGGGTTAGGGGTGAGAAATCAGGATTTCTTTTCAATAAGCTCCTGTGCCAGCTGCATGTGGTTGATGGCACCCCGTGAGCCGGCATCATACATCAGTGCCGGCTTGGCATGGCTCTGCGACTCGCTGAGGGTGATGTTGCGCTGAATGACAGTATTGAAAACCAACTCCTTGAAATGATGCTTCACCTCCTCATAAATCTGGTTGTGAAGACGCAGACGGGAGTCGTACATGGTGAGCACGAAGCCCTCAATCTCCAGCCGCCTGTTCAGTTTCGATTTAATGATCTTGATTGTGTTTAACAACTTGCTCAATCCTTCGAGCGCGAAATACTCGCACTGTACCGGGATCATCACCGCGTCGGCCGCTGTCAGGGCATTTACCGTGATGATCCCCAGTGAGGGGGAGCAGTCTATCAGGATATAATCATAGGCTTTGCTGAGCGGCAGCAACAGATCGTGCAGTCTGCGCTCTCTGTTTTCCATTTGCACCATCTCCAGCTCCGCTCCCACCAGGTTGATGTGTGAGGAGATGATGTCGATGTGTTCAAATGGGGTGTGGTGCACCGACTCTTGTGGCGAACACTTCCCGATCAGACCCTCGTAGATCGTATGCTTGACCTGTTTGATGTCAATGCCCAGTCCGGAGGAGGCATTTGCCTGCGGATCGGCATCTACCACAAGCACCTTTTTTTCCAGTGCGGCAAGAGATGCCGCCAGGTTGATCGTGGTGGTGGTCTTGCCCACCCCTCCTTTTTGATTTGCCAATGCGATGATCCTACCCATATATTCTCATTTACAGCCACCTTTCACTTCTCATCACTGAAAAGAGAAGGCAAACCGGAAGAAATGAAACCCGCACATCCTCATGCGGTTTCTTTTGGTGGCAAAATAAGCAATAATTCAAATAATACTGTGTTAATTAATGAAAAGGTTCTCTTATTTGTTGATAAATCAGAAGATCGGCTCCCTTTCATGGCTTATTCCCAGATGAAATCAGTGTCCTTTCCACTGCGGCCCAGCAGATTGTTCTTTTGATAGAAAAATTCATCTTCACCAAAAGCGGGTACCAGCTCATCATACCATGTGGCCTGTTTATCATATTTTGCGAAGAAGGGAATGTCGACCAGTTTCGGATTGCGGCACTGGATAAACCGGAGTACAAACACCTTCTCCCCCTTCACCTCGGTCACACCCAGTATCTGGATCTTGCCGGGGCCGGCACTCATGCTGGGGCCTCGCACCGTACGGCAGATGCCGCTCACATTGCGATAGGCTTTGCGAAAGATGTTCCAGGCCTTCTCCAATGGCAGATCGAAGAATGCCTTGGATCCGGTATCTCGAGCCACAAACATGTAATAGGGTATCAACCCGAGGTTTACCTGTTCACGCCACATCGTTGCCCACACCTGCGGATCATCGTTGATGTGACGCAACAAGGGCGATTGTGTCCTGATATGCGCTCCGGTGTTTCGGATTCTCTCAATGGCCTGCTTCACCGCATCGGTCGACAACTCTACAGGGTGATTGAAATGTGCCTGGAAAGCAAGATGCTTCCCCGCTTTGGTGATCTGTTCAAACAAACGCAACATCGCATCGGCATCCTTGTCGGTCAGAAACCGATAAGGCCAGTAACCAAGTGTTTTGGATCCGATGCGGATGGTCTTGATGTGATCATACTCCTTCGTCAGCAGTGGCTCAATATAGGCGGCCATGATATTTGTCTTGGCGGTGAGCGGATCGCCACCGGTAAAAAGCACATCCGTAACTTTGGTGTGCCGCTTCAAATAACGATGCAACAGATCGGCCTCCTTCATGGCAAACTTGAGTTCGTTCATACCCGAGAACTGGGGCCAACGGAAACAAAAGGTACAGTAGGCGTGACAGGTTTGTCCCTGACTGGGAAAGAAAAGCACCGTCTCACGGTACTTATGCTGCATGCCATGCAACTTGACACCGTCGATGGAGGGGACGTTGTGTTCCTGTCCCGCAGGGTTGGGATTCAACTTGAGACGGATCTCATGGACCCTTTTTTTCAACCCCGCCTCGTCGTTGTTGTCGAGCAACTTCTTCACCTGCTGGTAATGTGCCTTTGAGAGCATCTCTCTGCGGGGAAAGGTAAGTGTAAAGATGGGATCGTGGGGCACATTGTCCCAGTTGATCAGCTCCTCCGCGACATAATTGTTCGATTTGAAAGGCAGCACCTGTCCCACCACCCTGATCGCCTCACGTTCCTCATCAGAGAGCTTTTGCAACCCAGGCAGGTCATTGTAGTTACGTAGTATATAATTCCTGTATTTGTTATTTTCCATTGTGATTCGTTTTGTGCACCTTCGTGACCTTGAGGAGGCAGAAAAATCCAGTTAGAAAGAGGAAATTTGCATGTGAAAATGCGGATCGGAAAAACAAAAATAATAAAAACGTAGCATAAAGACAACTTTTTATGATTTTTATTGCCTTTTTTAGCATTTAATAGATCAGTTTGTCTGATTTCGTTCCCGAAGGAAAGATTTTTTTTATAAATCATCGCCATTTTCAAATATAATGATTACTTTTGCCAGCCAATGGGAATGACTGATTCACATACATACTTCCGCAACGCGACAGACCTGGTCCGACGATGCTTTTAACAAATGCAGGCAATCAAACGCCTGTAGTTCTCCCACTTTATACGTCGCTCTTTCGGCGTCAACCAACAACCAACCATTTAATTTTTTTTGTTTTAGGATGAATGTAGAAATTCATATAGCCAACAGCAGCTACATAGGGTACGCACAAGAGATCTGCGACCTGATCTATGAATCGGCACAAGCCCGCGGAACCGGTATTGCACGACGCAGTGCCGAGTATGTGCAGGAGAAAATAGAAGCCGGGAAAGCGGTGATCGCCCTCGACGGAGAACGACTGGTGGGATTCGCCTACATAGAAACGTTCAGTCATCAGCGTTTTGTGGCCAACTCGGGATTGGTGGTTCATCCTGATTATCGCAACCAGGGACTGGCTAAAAAAATCAAACGGAAGATATTTGATCTCTCGCGCAAGCTCTATCCCAATGCCAAGATTTTCAGCATCACAACCGGTCTGGCAGTGATGAAAATGAATACCGAACTGGGATTCAAGCCGGTCACCTTTTCCGAGCTTACCGACGACACCGAATTTTGGAAAGGGTGTCAGGGGTGTCGCAACTACGACATCCTGCAACGCAACAGTCACAAGATGTGTCTCTGTACGGGATTATTGTTCGACCCCAAGGTGAAGCCGGCACAGGAAGCCAGTCCCTTTGCCAAGAAAGTGGTCAAACCGGTCATCAAGAGAAGGAAAACAAATAAAATGTTTAAGAAATGAAAGAAAAAGTAGTATTGGCATTCAGCGGTGGCCTCGACACCTCGTTTTGTGTACCCTGGTTGATTCATGAAAAGGGTCTGGAGGTGCATACTGTGATTGTGAACACCGGCGGATTCTCTGCCGATGAGGCAAAACAGATTGAAGCACGGGCCCTCAAGTTGGGCGCCATGACACACACCTGCATCGATGCAGTGAACGACTACTACACCCGGGGTATCAAATACCTGATCTACGGGAATGTGTTAAAAAACAACACCTATCCCCTCTCGGTAAGCTCTGAGCGCTTCTTCCAGGCGATGGCAGTGCTTGATCACGTGAAGAAGGTGGGAGCACAATCGGTTGCTCACGGCAGCACCGGCGCCGGCAACGATCAGGTACGTTTCGACCTTGTATTTGAGGTGCTGGCACCGGAGGTAACGATACTGGCCCCCATCCGTGAGCTCGCCCTCTCGCGCCAGCAGGAGATCGACTACCTGAAAGAAAAGGGATTCGATTTCTCCTGGGAGAAGTCGAAATACTCCATCAACCAGGGCATCTGGGGGACCAGTGTGGGTGGCGTGGAGACGTTGAAATCATCCGGGGTGCTTCCCGAGGAAGCATATCCCTCACAGGTTACGGCAAGTGGTGTTGAGCGCATCACCATTGGTTTTGAACAAGGAGAACCGGTCTCACTCAATGGAGCCCGGATGAACCCTGTTGCACTGATCCACCTGCTACATAAGATGGCATCAAAGTATGGGATCGGTCGTGATGTCCATGTGGGTGACACCATCATCGGCACCAAGGGACGGGTAGCGTTTGAAGCGCCGGCACCACTCATCATTGTCAAGGCACATCATCTGCTGGAGAAGCATGTGCTCACCAAACAACAGCTTTACTGGAAAGATCAACTCTCCAACTGGTATGGTCAGCTGATGCACGAGGCACAGTACCTTGAACCGGTGATGCGCAACATCGAGACCTTTCTCACCGACACACAACAGCATGTGACGGGCGAGGTGCAGGTGGAACTGCGCCCCTATCATTTCGCGGTGCTGGGTTGCTCCAGCGACCATGACCTGATGAGTTCACGCTTTGGTGAATATGGGGAATCGAACAAATCATTCTCAGGACAGGATGTGATTGGTTTCACCAAGGTGACCGCCAACCCATTGAAGATATACTATACCATCCACGATCATGATAAAAGTTAGCATTGCAGGTGGCACTGGGTACACGGCAGGTGAGCTGCTGCGGATCCTGCTGCATCACCCCCAGGTAACGATTGAGTCGGTGATCAGCACAACCTCCGTCGGGATGCCGGTAGCAGAGGTACACCGGGACCTGTTGGGAGAAACCGACCTGCTGTTCAGCCAGACGTTCAACCAACCCGATCTGATGTTTCTCTGTCTTGGGCACGGTCTGTCACGGGCCTTTCTGGAGCAGAACAAACTACCAGAGGGGTGCAAGATCATCGACCTGGGCAACGATTTCCGCAACGATCCCGTTTATCACGACAAGGAGTTCTGTTTTGGCCTTTGCGAGCTGAATCGTGAGACGATTCGCCAGTCAAGGTACGTGGCCAACCCGGGCTGCTTTGCCACCTCCATCATGCTGGCACTCCTGCCTCTGGCGGCAGATGACCTGCTCCAGGATGAGGTCCATGTGCATGCCATTACCGGCTCAACCGGTGCCGGAAAGAAGCCGGGAGAGACCACCCATTTCAGCTATCGCGACAACAACCTGTCGGTCTATAAGCCCTTCACACACCAACACCTGGAAGAGATAGGCAATACCCTGGTGGCTGCGGGCAGCAACCAGCAGCCACAGATCAATTTCGTGCCGATGCGGGGTGACTTCACCCGCGGCATCTTTGCCAGTGTATACACCAGGTGGAGAGGCACGCTATCGGAAAAAGAGGTGGTGGAACGCTACAAGAGCTACTATGCTTCGTCGCCCTTTGTTTTTGTCTCCGACAAGAGCATCAGCCTGAAGGAGGTTGTCAACAGCAACAAGGGATTGCTCCACATTGAATTTCACAACGGATACATCCACATCACTTCCATCATCGACAACCTGGTGAAAGGAGCCTCCGGACAGGCGGTACAGAACATGAACCTGATGTTTGGACTGGATGAGACAACCGGACTGAAACTCAAAGGGAGTGCTTTTTAACATTGTGACACGTTGGTGGCAGGACATCCTGATGGACGAAACGAAACAACGAAACAACGAATCACCTAATCGATCAGCAAATGAATCTATTTGATGTGTACAGCCTCTGGCCCATCGAGCCGGTAAAAGCAGAAGGATGCAGGGTATGGGACAATGAAGGGAGAGAATACCTGGACCTCTATGGTGGCCATGCGGTGATCTCTATTGGCCACTCCCACCCACGCTATGTGGAGGCAGTGCAACAACAGGCAGCCAAAATTGGTTTTTATTCCAACTCGGTAGTGAACTCGCTCCAACAGGAGTTGGCCGAGAAGTTGGGTGCACAAAGTGGTTATCCCGACTATTCCCTCTTTCTCTGCAACTCGGGTGCCGAAGCAAACGAGAACGCGCTCAAGCTGGCCTCATTCCACACCGGCAGGAAACGGGTGATCGCCTTCGCGGAGGCTTTTCATGGCCGCACCTCGGGTGCCGTTGCGGTGACCGACAACCAAGCCATCCAGGCACCTCTCAACAAGGGACACGAGGTAACCTTCCTGCCAATGAACAACCTGGAAGCTGTTGCACAGGAGCTTGGTAAAAGTGATGTGGCAGCAGTGATCATCGAGGGGATCCAGGGAGTAGCCGGCATCCATGCTCCCGACAATGCGTTCCTGCAAGGTCTCCGTGAGCTGTGCAGCCGCTATGCAACACCCCTGATCCTCGATGAGATTCAATCAGGTTACGCCCGTACGGGCGATTTCTTCGCGCACCAGGCAGCAGGGATCAGACCCGACCTCATCACCACAGCCAAGGGGATGGGCAATGGATTCCCGATTGGCGGACTGTTGGTGTCACCTCTTTTTGAAGCCAAAAAGGGAATGCTGGGCACCACCTTCGGAGGCAATCATCTTGCCTGTGCCGCCGCCATCGCGGTGCTCGACACAATGCGCGACGAGTCGCTGATGGAGAATGCAAGAGAGATGGGTGATTACCTGATAAAAGAACTCTCCACCATGGAGGGCATCAGCGAGATTCGTGGCCGGGGTCTGATGATCGGCATCTCATTCCAACCGCAATTTGCTGACATCCGCAACCAGCTGCTCTTCCGTCACCACATCTTCACTGGCGGAGCAAAAAACAATGTGATGCGGCTGTTGCCACCGTTGTCGATCGGTCGGGTTGAAGTGGATCACTTCCTGGCAGCCTTGCGCGAATCAATTGGGCATTTGACAACATCAAACTAACCGGTCCAAACAAGAGTGACATGAAACATTTTACTTCCGTACAGGATATTGGCGACCTGAAACAGGCGCTGGAGAAAGCCAGATTTGTAAAAGAGAATCCTTTTGCCGACCAGGCGCTGGGACGCAACAAGACATTGATGCTGATCTTTTTCAACTCAAGCCTGCGCACCAGGCTCAGCACGCAGAAAGCAGGGATGAACCTGGGCATGAACGTGATGGTGCTCGACATCAACCAGGGTGCCTGGAAGCTGGAGACAGAACGGGGCGTGTTGATGGATGGCGATAAGCCGGAACACATACTGGAAGCAATCCCGGTGATGGGTTCCTATTGCGATGTGATTGGTGTCCGCTCCTTCGCACAGTTCGAAAAGAAAGAGGATGATTACAACGAGTTGATCCTGAATCAGTTCATCCGATACTCCGGCAAGCCGGTCTTCAGCATGGAGGCGGCCACCCGTCATCCGCTGCAAAGCTTTGCCGACCTGATCACCATTGAAGAGTATAAAAAGAGCGCGCAACCAAAGGTGGTACTCACCTGGGCACCGCATCCCCGTGCATTGCCGCAGGCTGTTCCCAACTCTTTCGCCGAGTGGATGAATGCAACTGATTATGAGTTTGTAATCACTCACCCGGAAGGTTATGAGCTGGATCCGCAATTTGTTAGAAATGCAACGGTGGAATACGACAACAAGAAGGCCTTTCGCGATGCCGATTTCATTTATGCGAAGAATTGGGCAGCATACAACGATCCGCACTATGGCAAGGTGCTCTCCACCGATCGTTCCTGGACAGTGGATGGCGCAAAAATGGCACTGACGAATGAGGCATACTTCATGCACTGCCTGCCGGTACGTCGCAACATGATCGTTACCGACGAGGTGATCGAAAGCAGTCAGTCGATCGTGATCCCGGAAGCAGCCAACAGGGTGGTTTCAGCTCAAACAGTCCTCAAGGAGATCCTTTTGTCGATATGATGTTGAGGTTGGTAGGTTAGTAAGTTATTACGTTAGTAGGTTAGTAGGTTAGTAGGTTAGTAGGTTAGTAAGGATGAAAGAAAAGATATCCATCGTGAAAATCGGCGGCAACATCGTGGATGATCCGGTAGCATTGCAGCTATTCCTGGCAGACTTCAATCAGCTGCCAGGCAGGAAGGTGCTGGTGCATGGTGGCGGTGTGATGGCATCGAAGATGGCGCGGCAACTGGGAATCGACACAAAGATGGTGAATGGGCGGAGAATCACCGACAGTGAAACGCTCATGCTGGTGGTGATGGTCTATGCAGGATGGATCAACAAGCGCATCGTGGCTGTGCTGCAGCAGATCGGGTGCAACGCGATCGGTCTCTCCGGTGCCGATGCCAATGTGATCCCCTCCGTCCGCCGCTCACCCGAACCAATCGATTACGGATTCGTGGGTGACCCGGATCCGGCGATGATGAATGCACCCTTCATCGCGCAACTGTGCGAGAGCGGCATCGTGCCGGTCTTCTGCGCCATCACACACGATGGCAAGGGCTCACTGCTCAATACCAACGCCGACACCATCGCCTACTCGGTCGCCACCACCCTTTCAACTCAATATGAAAGCACGCTCTATTACTGCTTCGAAAAGGAGGGGGTCCTCAGAGAGTTGAACGATCCGCAGAGTCTGATTCCGACAATGACAAAGGCAGAATGTGCAAGCTTGAAACAGCAGGGTATCATCGCCGACGGCATGATTCCAAAGCTGGACAACTCATTCAGGGCAATCGACCAGGGGGTTTCAAACGTAGTGATCCTGCATGCGAAAAATCTCCTCTCCGGAAAGGGGACACTGCTCACAGGAGCAGATGCAAAGGAATCAACCTGATCATCACTTTTGTTGTTTCAATTTCATCCAACGCACCCATTCATCCCATGAACAGTACGCTACATACCGCCACCAACCTGCTGAGAAAGCTGGTATCCATCCGTTCCTTCTCTGGGGAGGAACAACAACGAGTCCACTACCTGACACAGTTTTTCAACGATCAGGGGGTTGCCGTGGAACGGTATGGCAACAACATGGTGATGAGAACCCTGCATCAGGACGCGTCCAAACCGACGCTGATGCTCAACTCCCACCTCGACACGGTGCAACCCACCCAGGGATATCGCTTCGACCCCTTCAATCCGCCCCACTCAACCACACAGATCAATGGATTGGGCAGCAACGATGCTGGGGCCAGCGTGGTGGCGATGATCATGACCTTCCTCCACTATTGCGGGGAAGTGCTTCCGTTCAACCTGCTGCTGGCACTCTCAACAGAAGAAGAGAACTCCGGCCCGGGGGGGATGCACCTCCTCTGGCACGAGCTGAAGGAGATGGTAGCGATGGCAATCATCGGTGAGCCAACAGGGATGAGAGCTGCAATTGCAGAGAGGGGGCTGTTGGTGATCGACGCAGAAGCGCATGGCATGAGCGGTCATGCTGCACGCGATGAGGGGGTGAATGCACTTTACATCGCATTGGAGGATATTGCGACCCTCCGCTCTGTAAAATTTGACCGAATCTCCCCCACGATGGGAGAGGTAAAGCTGACAGTGACACAGATCCAGGCAGGCACACAACACAACGTGGTGCCCGACCGCTGTCGCTTTGTGGCAGATATCCGCCCCACGGAACAATATAGCAACAGTGAGATCATGGAGTTGTTGCAACCCCAGGTAAAAAGCAGGCTGACAGCACGATCACTCACCAACAGGAGCTCTGCTACCCCGGCTGATCACCAGTTGATGCACTGTATCGGTGCGTTGGGCATCGAAAGCTATACCTCCCCCACCACCTCCGACTGGATGCGGATCACCTGCCCTGCGGTGAAGATGGGACCCGGAGAGTCGGCACGCTCACACCAGGCTGACGAGTATGTGCTGATCGAGGAACTGGAACAGGGTATCAAAGGATACATTGCGTTTATCTCGCAACTGAAAGAACAATACAAATAAAAGCTGACGGCTGATCGCTAAATAGGACAAACATGGCAAAAATATGGGACAAGGGCTTTGATGCCAACAAACGGGTTGAAGCCTTCACGGTAGGAAATGACCGGGAACTGGACTTGAGGCTGGCGAAACATGACGTAACAGGATCAATGGCACATATCCGCATGCTTGCCGCCATTGGCTTGCTGGAAGAGGATGAGGAAAAGGTGTTGCGCAATGAGTTGCAGCAGATCCTTGTCGAGGTGGAGCGTGGCAACTTCCGTCTTGAGGAGGATGCGGAGGATATTCATTCCCAGGTTGAGGCGATGCTTACAAATCGTCTGGGCGAGATGGGAAAGAAGATTCACTCGGGACGCTCCCGCAACGACCAGGTGTTGCTTGACATCAAGCTTTATCTGAAGGAGGAGATCCTGCAGATCAAAGAGGAGATGCTGCAACTGTTCGATCTGTTGCAGTCGCTCAGTGAACGCCATAAAGCGGTGCTGCTGCCGGGATACACCCACCTGCAGATCGCCATGCCCTCCTCATTCGGGTTGTGGTTTGGGGCATATGCCGAAGCTCTTGTTGACGACATGCATTCACTGGCAGCCGCCTGGAGGGTAGCCGACCAGAACCCGCTCGGTTCAGCTGCCGGGTATGGCAGTTCCTTCCCGCTCGACAGGGAGATGACAACCCGTGATTTGGGTTTCTCAACCATGACATACAACGTGGTCGCCGCACAGATGGGGCGTGGCAAGAGCGAACGCGTCCTGGCACAAGCGCTGGCCAACATTGCTTCCACCCTCAACAGGCTGGCGGCAGACAACTGCCTCTATCTCTCGGGCAACTTCGGATTCATCTCTTACCCGTCCGAGCTGACAACAGGCTCGAGCATCATGCCGCACAAGAAAAACCCGGATGTGTGGGAGCTGATCAGGGGTCACTGCAACAGGCTGCAAAGTCTGCCCAACGAGATCACACTAATGACAACCAATATGCCACACGGATATCATCGCGACTATCAGTTGCTAAAAGAGGTGCTTTTCCCGGCTGTCGAGACCATGCACACCCTCCTGCAAATGGCCCATTTCATGCTGGAGCATGTCAAAATCAACAGTGACATCCTGAAAGAGACCAAATATGACCATCTTTTCACCGTAGAGGAGGTAAACCAACGTGTCTTGCAGGGTATTCCTTTCCGGGAGGCATACAGGCAGGTGGGCCGTGAGGTGGAAGAGGGCTCATTCCATGCCGAAAAAAAGGTACATCACACCCATGCCGGCAGCATCGGCAACCTCTGCACCGAGGCGATCAAGCAAAAGATGGAGACGGCATCGGAAGCAATCGCATCTGTTTAACTGCCATTTTGCCACCCCATATCTTTATTTTTAGTACTTTTGCATTGTCGATCTTCACTTCTGATCAGATCCTGACGTCACCCTCCGGACAGGCTGTCCGATGGTTCTGATGAGCTGTAGAAAGCCGGGTGATTGAACGAAAAAACGTTTCAAGCAACGGCTCACATGTCCGATGGCTCTGATGAGCTGTTGAGGCCAGGGTGAGCAATCGGCCCTGTTGACGATTGAAAAAACCAAACCAATATACTATAGAGAATGAACCTACTTGAAAGCATGATTCAAAGGGCAAAGGCGGATCAACAACGCATCGTCTTGCCCGAAGGTCTCGAATTGCGCACACTGCAGGCTGCCGACAGGCTCCTGCACGACGAAGTGGCCGAAATCATCCTGTTGGGCGATCCGCAGGAGATCAGGACGAAAGCCAGGGAGTTGAATCTGGCACACCTGGGGAGTGCGGTTATCGTGAATCCCAAATCACACGAAAGAAAGAACCAATACATCGACCTGTTGCTGGAGTTGCGCAGAAAAAAGGGGATGACAACCGAACAGGCCGCATCACTTGTTGAAGACCCACTCTATCTGGCATGCCTGATGATTAAAAATGGCGATGCCGACGGCGAGATTGCCGGCGCCGAGAACACCACCGGTGATGTGCTTCGTCCCGCACTCCAGATCATCAAAACATCGCCGGGGGTGAAAGTGGTGTCGGGAGCCTTTATCATGTTCACACAGACACCCCAGTATGGTGAGAACGGCACGGTGATTTTTGCCGACTGCGCGGTGATGCCCAATCCCACTGCAGAAGAATTGGCATCCATTGCTGTTGCTTCGGCACAGACAGCCAGAAGCCTGGTGGGTGTGGAGCCCAGGGTGGCCATGTTGAGCTTCTCCACCAAGGGAAGTGCCGAACATGAAATGATCGACAAGGTACGGGAGGCCACCCGTCTTGCCAAAGAGATGAATCCAACCCTGCTCATCGATGGGGAGCTGCAAGCCGACGCAGCACTGGTACCCTCTGTGGGAATGAGCAAGGCACCCGGCAGCCTCATCGCTGGCAAGGCCAACGTGCTGATCTTCCCCACGCTTGAAGCGGGCAACATCGGATACAAGCTGTTACAGCGACTGGGTAACGCCGAGGCGGTAGGTCCGGTATTACAGGGGATGGCAGCACCGGTGAACGACCTCTCCCGGGGTTGCTCCGTGGATGATATCTACAACATGGTGGCCATCACGGCCAACCAGGCCATTGGTCTGAAACAAAACAGCGAATCAAAGCAGTTATGAGCGAAATGATTATTGAACCCATTGAAAAGTATGGACTCACCATCTCGGCTGAGCAGAGAATCAAACCATTGTTCTCGAAAATAGGGGTGGTAGGTGCCGGCAAGGAGGGCAGAAACATCATCAATATGGCTTCAACAGCCGGCATGGAAGTGGTGTTCCTGGATGAGTCACCGGAACGGATCGACTTCGTGATGGGAGAGCTGGAGAAGGTGATGAACCAGAAGATCACCGGATGGGGCCTCACACAGTCGGAGAAGAAGGTGATCATGAACCGCATCACTCCCACCCTCGAGTATGAGGATTTTGCCGGGTGTGACCTGGTGATCGAATGTACCCGTTATACCGAGAGTGGCAGACGCAGCACACCGCTGCGTAAAAACATCTTCAAGAAGCTGGAGGAGATCCTTGATGAGGATGCCATCATTGCCACCAACGGTTCCACCATCATCATCAGTGAGCTGGCGGCAGAACTGACACACAAGGAACGCTGTGTCAGCCTCTATTTCCCGGTGTCGCATCCCGATGCCCGCATCCTGGAGATTGTGAGCGGCATGTATACCTCCGATGAGGTGTATCACAAGATGGAGATCTTTGCCCGGCTGATCAACTACAAGCCGCACCGCATCAATGAGAGCAACGGCAATGTGAGCCTGCGGATGGTGGCCACCATGCTCAACGAGGCTTGCCAGATCCTGCTGGAAAGAGTGACCTCGCTCGAGGATATCGAGGAGACTTTCACCATCATCTACGGGCAGCGCTATGGCATCTTCCGCCTGGCCGATATCATCGGCATCGAACGGCTGGTCACCCTGATGGAGGCGATGTTCAACGACTTCGGCGAGAAACATTACAAGCCCAATCCGCTCTTGTGGAAGCTATACCGCTCCAACCAGTTGGGAGTACGTACCGGCAAGGGTTTCTATCTTTACGATGAAAACGGAGAGCCGCTTTCACCCAATAAGTCACTCTACAACTAAAAGGAGAAGATACAATGAAAATATTGGTTTTAAACTGCGGCAGTTCATCGATCAAGTACAAGCTTTTCGAGATGGAAAGCAAGGAGGTGATAGCCCAGGGCGGCATTGAAAAGATCGGCATGAAGGGATCATTTCTCAAGCTGATCCTCCCCGACGGGCAGAAGGTGATGCTGGAAGGTGAAATTCTGGAACACCGCGCCGGGATTGAATACATCCTGGGAGTGATGCTCAGTGAGAAGTACGGGTGCATCGGATCGCTCGATGAGATTGAGGCGGTGGGTCACCGGGTGGTACATGGTGGTGAGCGTTTCAACAAGAGCGTGTTGATCAACGACGAGGTGATCGAGATGCTGAATGATTGCATCGAGCTGGCCCCACTGCACAACCCGCCCAACCTGAAGGGGATCTACGCCATCCAGGAGCTGATGCCCAATACACCGCAGGTGGGTGTCTTCGACACCGCCTTCCATCAGACCATGCCCGACTATGCCTACATGTACGGCATACCCTACGTGTTGTATGAGAAGTACGGCATCCGCCGTTACGGCTTTCATGGCACCAGTCACCGCTATGTATCGAAGAGAGCCTGTGACTTTCTGGGTCTGCCTTTCGACGAGCAACGCATCATCACTGCCCACATCGGCAATGGGGGATCGGTTACCGCCATCAAAAACGGCAAGTCGATCGACACCAGCATGGGGATGACCCCGGTAGAGGGACTGATCATGGGGACACGATCGGGTGACCTCGACCCGGGAGTGATCTCCTACATCATGGAGAAGGAACACATGGGCACCAAGGGTATCTCCACCCTGCTCAACAAATTCTCGGGTGTACTGGGTATCTCAGGCATCTCCTCCGATATGCGGGAGATAGAGGCCGGCATCAAGGCGGAAAACAAACGGGCCATCCTGGCAATGCAAACCTACAACTACCGCATCAAGAAGTATGTGGGATCCTACGCAGCGGCACTGGGCGGTGTCGATATCCTGGTCTTCACCGGCGGTGTGGGCGAGAACCAGGCAATCACACGCAGTGATGTGTGCCGGGATATGGCATTCATGGGGATTGAGCTGGATGAGGAACTGAACGCCAGGGTGCGCGCCACAGAGGTAGTGATCAGCAAGCCCTCTTCAAAGGTTACAGTGGTGATCATCCCCACCGATGAGGAGCTGACCATCGCCCGTGATACGTTGGAAATCCTGCGCAAGCACTGAGGTTGACTCATAACGAAATGAAACCCCACAGGTGAGAGCCTGCGGGGTTTTTTTGTTTTCACCACTGCGAAGATTGCAGGGCTGAGAGGTTGTCAATAAAAAAAAGCCCCGGAAAATGATTCCGGGGCTTATATGATTATTCTGCCACTACTTCGAAAGGCACTTCTACCGATACCTCCTTGTGCAACTTGACAACTGCACTGTAGCTTCCTATCTCTTTCACCTGATCCTTGATCAGAATCAACTTGCGATCCACTTCAAAACCCTTCTCCTTGAGTGCTTCCGCAATCTGGATGTTGGTGACGGAACCGAAAATGGTTCCAGTGGAACTGGTCTTGGCACCAATGGTCAGTGAAACACCTTCCATCTTATTGGCCAACGCCTGTGCATCCGCTTTCACCTGCGCCAATTTGTGGGCACGCTGTTTCTGGTTCTCAGCCAGCACCTTCTTTGCCGATTCACTGGCGATCACCGCTTTTCCCTGAGGGATCAGGTAGTTGCGGGCGTATCCCTTCTTCACATTGACTACGTCGTCCTTGTAGCCTAAGCTGATGATATCTTCTTTCAATATTACTTCCATGTCTCTTCCTCCTTTTTATTTCATTAAATCGGTTACGTACGGAAGCAAAGCAATGTGACGCGCTCTTTTCACAGCTTGCGCAATACGACGTTGAAACTTAAGTGATGTACCGGTAATTCTTCTCGGCAGGATCTTACCCTGTTCGTTGAGGAACTTTTTCAGGA
Source organism: Bacteroidota bacterium (assembly GCA_023399295.1). GTDB lineage: Bacteria > Bacteroidota > Bacteroidia > Bacteroidales > Dysgonomonadaceae > Proteiniphilum. The sequence goes on along the minus strand of JAEWQF010000027.1, from coordinate 39,897 downwards.
ACTCGGGATCCTTGTAATCAATGTACTTGATGCCGTTTTTCTTGAAGCGGCAATATTTTTTCTTCTTCACATCCACCGAGAGGGGAGTCAAATATCTGATTTCTGATTGCTTGGCCATTTCTTAGTCCTCCTTTTCTTTTGATTCTACTTCGGCTTTGGCACCACGGGGCATCTCTTCGACACGGGCTTCCTGCCTCTTACCGCCTTTGTTGTTCCTTCTTTTCAGGGCATATTCGTGTGCAAACTTATCCTGCTTCACAGTCAGGAAGCGAATCACACGTTCGTCACGACGGAAGTTGATCTCCAGCTTGTCAATCACGGAGGGTTCCGCATTGAATTCCAGGAAGGTGTAAAAACCTGTGGTTTTCTTGTCAATTTGATAGGCCAGCTTACGCAGCCCCCAATCTTCTTCGTTTACAATCTCGGCTCCTTGATCAGTAAGGAGTTTTTTGAATTTTTCAACCGCTTCCTTCATCTGGGCATCAGACAAAACGGGAGTCAAAATGAAAACGGTTTCGTAATTGTTCATACCTAGTTAATAATTAATTCGTTAAATAATAGCACAATATTTTCGAGCGGCAAAGATACAATAAATATTCCAATCGTCAAACTGCTAGAGATGATTCCTTTCGATGGGGAATCGATTTTTTCATTCACTGTGATGCAATCAACTTTTTAACGGTAGATTTGTTTAGTGATAAATTGACTCACCACTATTTATAATGAGAAATAATGACAATCAGGCACTGGTTATCTTCGGTGCCTCAGGCGACCTCACATACCGGAAATTGATCCCGGCAGTATTCGACATGCACATGAACAACTCGCTGCCGGAAGGATTCGCGGTACTGGGTGTCAGCCGATCAAACCTGACTGACAATCAGTTTCGGAAAAAGATGAAGGAGGGGATTGTGCGGTTTGCGCACTACAAGCATGCTGCAGTAGCAGAGATAGAGCTCTTTCTTTCACGGCTCTACTACCTCAGCATCGACACGGGCAAGGGTGAGGAGTATGCTGCGGTTGCTGCAAAGCTTCATTCACTCAACAAGAAACACGGGCTGGGACAAAATTACATCTTCTACCTCTCCACGCCACCTTCACTCTATACCCTCATCCCAAAATTCCTCTACGGACAGGGACTCACACTGCAACAAAAAGGGTTTCGCAGGATCATTATTGAAAAACCATTTGGGCACGATCTGGAATCTGCCATCAACCTGAATGACGAATTGCTGGAGTTCTTTGAGGAGGATCAGATCTATCGCATCGACCACTACTTGGGAAAAGAGACAGTACAAAACCTGATGGTGACCCGTTTTGCGAACGGTATTTATGAGCCGCTATGGAACCGGAACTTCATCCAGCATGTGGAGATTACGGCCGCCGAAAGCATTGGCGTGGAAGAGCGAGGAGGGTATTACGACCACTCAGGTGCACTGAGAGACATGGTTCAAAACCATCTCCTGCAGGTATTGTCGCTGGTGGCGATGGAACCACCGGCCAAGATCTCACCCGAGGACATCCGCTACGAGAAACTGAAGGTGTTCCGCTCTTTGCGGCCATTCAGCAAGGAGGATCTGAAGCAGAATGTGATCAGAGGCCAGTATACGGAAGCATCCGTGCGCGGCAAGCACTACAAGGGGTACCGACAGGAGAAAAATGTGGCTGAGGAGTCACGCACCGAAACCTATGCGGCGATGAAAGTTTTCGTCGACAACTGGCGCTGGCAGGATGTTCCCTTCTACATACGCACCGGTAAAAGGATGCCCACCAGTGTGACCGAAGTGGTGATCCACTTCCGCCCCACTCCACAGAAACTGTTTAAATCAACTGACGCATCAACACAGTCGGACAATCAACTGATCCTCAGGATTCAGCCGGATGAAGGCATCCTACTCAAGACAGGCATGAAAGTCCCCGGCAGGGGATTCGAGGTGAAAACGGTAAACATGGATTTTCATTATTCCGAACTGAACGACCACTACATACCCAGTGCATACGAACGATTGATCCTGGACTGCATGGCCGGCGACAACACCCTTTATATGAGCAGTGATGCCGCCAAAGAGACCTGGCGGTTCGTGCAACCGGTGATCGACTACTGGGAGCGTGACAAAAAAGCGCCACTTCACGGTTATCCTTCCGGGTCGTGGGGACCCGATGTGGCAGACGAACTGATTGAAGGCAAAGAGAACACCTGGCGCTATCCCTGTAAAAACCTGGCAGAGGATGGGGTGTATTGCGAATTGTAAACAGGTTAGCCCCTGTTTTCATCGCACTTGATTTTTTAATTTATTGTTGCACACTGAAAGCCGAGAGCCTGGCGCTGGGAGCTGACTACTGAATGCCAAATAGAATGCAGATAGAGATATTTGATACGACAGATGCGTTGAACCGCTCCTTCACGGAATGGTTTAAAGAGCAGATGAAAAAGAAAGAAGCAACCACCATTGCACTTTCTGGCGGCTCGACACCCAAATCACTCTTCAACTACTGGGCATCACTTCCCGAAGGAGAGATCGAATGGGGAAAAATCAAGTTTTTCTGGGGCGATGAGCGCTGTGTCCCGCCCGACAAGGAGGAGAGCAACTACAAGATGACGAAACAGCATCTGTTCGATTTTGTGCCGGTACCGGAGGAGCATGTCTTCCGTATGATGGGTGAGAATGACCCCACGTTGGAGGCCACCCGGTATGGTGAACTGTTGCAGCAAGAGTTGTTGCACGACCGGGGAGTTCCGGTATTCGACATCGTGATGCTCGGCATGGGGGATGATGGCCACACCGCCTCCATCTTCCCACATCAGATGGAGCTTTGGGAGAGTGATGCCAACTGTGTGGCAGCGACCCACCCGGTGAGCGGCCAAAAGCGGGTGAGCCTTACCGGCAGGGTGATCAATGCGGCACGCAACGTGGTTTTCCTCATCACCGGCGCCAACAAGGCAGAGAAGGTGAATGAGATCATCACCCGTCGGGAGGAGGCGGCAAAAAAATATCCGGCAGCACGGGTGCGGCCGGAATCGGGCAATCTGTCCTGGTTCTTGGATCGGCAGGCGGCACAGCAATTGTCAGTGGCCGACTGACCGGCTGTTCATCGCAGGGGCCGGATCTTGTAGTCGCACGCCACCTTCCCCTTCTCCATGTTGGCAAGTTTGTTTTTCACCATCCGCTTGCGCAGGGGTGAGATGCGATCGGTGAAGAGCACCCCGTCCAGATGGTCGTACTCATGCTGGATCACGCGCGCCATGAAACCGGAGTAGTGCTCCTCTCGTGGCTGTAAATCCTCATCAAGATAGGTAATAGTCACCTCTCCCTCACGGGGCACCTTCTCATGGATACCGGGGATGCTGAGGCATCCCTCCTCCACCTGTTCCAGTTCACCGCTTCTCTCAACGATGTGTGCGTTGACAAACACCTTCTTGAAATCGCTGAACTCAGGATGTTCCTCACTGGCCATGGGGGATAGATCCACCACGAAGATCCGTTCAGAGAGTCCGATCTGGGGAGCAGCCAGTCCTACACCATCGGCGTGATACATTGTTTCGTACATATTGGCGATCAACGCCTTCAGATCGGGGTAGTTTGCGGCATCGATATCCTGAGCCACCTTACGCAGCACCGGTTGTCCGTATATATAAATGGGTAAAATCATCTTCTCATTCTTTTGCTTTCCATATAACCCTGCAGGATGATGGTGGCACTGATCTCATCCACCAACGCCTTGTTCTGTCGTCCTTTCTTCTTCACCCCGCCATCGATCATGGCCTGGTGTGCCATCCGGGAAGAAAAGCGCTCATCAAAATATTCCACCGGGATATGGGGATGGAGTTTCCGCAACCTGTTTACGAACGGTTCGATCCGCTTCATGTTCTCCGACGGCTCGTTGTTCATCTGGCGCGGCAAACCCACCACGATACAGGAAACAGCTTCCCGCTGCAGGTACTCCGCCAGGAAATCAAACAGATTGGGGGTCTCCACGGTGGTGAGTCCGTTGGCGATGAGCTGCAACGGATCGCTCACGGCAATCCCGGTGCGTTTCTTTCCGTAATCGATGGAGAGCAATCGGGCCATCATCTTACTGATTGGGGGCATCAAACACACGGCGTCGCAGTTCGAAATCGCGCCCCAGGTATTTCTCCCGTACCACCGGATTGTCGGCCAGCTCTTCGGCGGTTCCCTGGAAGAGCACTTTCCCCTCAAAGAGCAGGTAAGCCCTGTCGGTGATGCTGAGCGTCTCATCCACATTGTGGTCGGTGATCAGGATCCCGATGTTGCGGTATTTGAGCTGTGCCACGATCGACTGGATATCCTGCACGGCTATCGGGTCGATACCGGCAAACGGCTCATCGAGCATGATGAATTTCGGATCAATGGCCAGACAACGTGCGATCTCGGCACGACGTCGCTCTCCTCCCGAGAGGCGGTCACCGGTGTTCTTGCGTACCTTCTCCAATCCAAACTCGTCGATCAGGTTCTCCAGTTTCTCCTTCTGTTGTTTGTGGGTCATCTCAGTGAACTCAAGCACCGATCTGATGTTATCCTCCACCGTCATCTTGCGAAAGATGGAAGCCTCCTGCGCCAGGTAACCGATTCCATTTTGTGCCCGTTTGTAGACAGGGTAGTTGGTGATGTTCTGTCGGCCGATAAAGATCTCACCCTCGTTGGGTACCACCAGTCCCACCGTCATGTAGAAGGTGGTGGTCTTACCCGCGCCGTTGGGACCCAGCAGGCCAACAATCTCCCCCTGTTTCACGCTGATGGAGACATGGTTCACTACGGTACGTTTCCCGTAGCGCTTCACCAGGTTCTCGGTACGCAGCATCAGCGTTTCCTCATCGGTCTGATCCGGCGCAACGTTGGGTTGTGTCTCATCAACAACAGTGGCCTGATCTCTATCCGTTACCTGTTCATCCATTGTACAAAACTTTCTGCAAAGATAAAAAAAAAGTGTGAGTTATCCTCCAATTCATTCAGTCGGCAAGTGTGATCTCCGCTGCTTCCATCATCCCATTTACGGGCGGATGCAGCTTGGCCACGGTGACCGAGAGCGAGGTGATGAGGGGATACTGTTTCCTGATGCTGCTGTGGATACGTCCCGCCACATGTTCTATCAGTTGCGACGGGATCTCCATCTCACGCTGAACCAGATCGAAGAGTGTGGCGTAGTTGATGGTATCACCCAGCTCATCCGAAACAGATGCTGCCGACAGATCGGCTTCGAGCTGAAGGGTCACACTGTAATCGCCTCCCACAACCTTTTCATGAGGCATCGCACCGTGGTAAGCATAAAAGTGCAGGTTGCGAAGCGTCATCTGCGTGTTCATATTGTTTGTTTTATTCATTGGTGTTATAAAAAACCGAGGATGAGGTCGGTAGTTAGTCGGACACCCACTGCTTCCCCATCTATCCCTCAAATATAAGAACAAATTGGTATATTTGTTGTTTAAAAACAATAAAACAAGTCCTATGAAGCGGAACGAGATCCCCGAAAGAGTAGCCGCCATGCGTCAGTTCATGGAGGAGAAAAAGCTGGATGCATTTGTCATCCCCAGCACCGATGCACACCTGAGTGAATACCCCCCGCAACACTGGGAATCAAGAAAGTGGATCAGCGGTTTCTCCGGATCAGCCGGCACCGTGGTTGTAACCCGCGAAAAGGCGGGTCTCTGGACCGACTCCCGTTACTTCCTTCAAGCTGCCGAGGAGCTGAAAGATAGCGGCATCGACCTCTTCAAGATGGGGCAGCCGGAGACTCCCGAAATGACCGCGTGGATCATTGAACAGACCGGCAAGGGAGGCAGGGTAGGCATCGATGGACTGGTCTTCGCCGCTTCCGATGCCCTGGCTTTGAAACAGCGTCTGGAAGCCAAAGAGATTGAATTGGAAACAGCATTCGATCCCTTCACGGTGATCCGTGCCGATCGCCCCGCGATACCGGTCAACAAGGCATTCACACTACCTGTGGAGGTAGCAGGTGAATCGGTACCCGACAAGATAACCCGGATCAACCAGCAGCTGAAAAAAGTAGATGCCGACGGCATATTGATCGTTACGCTCGATGCGGTTGCATGGACCTTCAACCTGCGCGGCAACGATGTGGAGTACAATCCGGTTGCCGTGGCTTATGCCTACGTCTCGGAGAAAGAGAGCGTACTTTTCATCGATCCGGAGAAGTTGACCGACGAGGTGGCAAACGGCTACCTGGAACAGGGCATCCGCATCACCGGCTATGACGAAGTGTTCGAATATGTAGCCCACCTACCGGAGAAAAACACCGTTTGCATCACCGGCAACAAGATCAACTACAAGTTGCTGCAGGCCATACCGGACCACTGCCGCATCCTGGACATCCCCTCACCGGTGGACCTGATGAAGAGCGTGAAGAACGAGACCGAGCTGAATGGTTTCCGCAATGCCATGGTGAAAGATGGAGTGGCACTGGTACAGTTCTATATGTGGCTTGAAAAAGCTGTTCCCGCAGGCGAAGTAACCGAAATGAAGGTGGAAGAGAAGTTGCGAGAAGTACGCTCAGCACAGGATCTCTACGTAGGCGAAAGCTTCGGCACCATCTGCGGATATGCCGGCAACGGTGCCATCATCCACTACCACGCCTCACCCGAGAGCAGCCTGCAGGTTGAGCCGGAGGGGCTGCTGCTGATCGACTCGGGAGCACAGTATCGCGACGGCACCACCGACATCACACGCACGGTGGCGGTAGGCAAGCTGACCAAACAGATGAAGAAAGACTACACCAACGTGCTGAAGGGTCATATTGCACTGGCAATGGCCATCTTCCCCGCAGGCACCCGCGGTTCCCAGCTCGACATCCTGGCCAGGAAGGCACTCTGGGAGAACAAACTCACCTACTGGCACGGTACCGGCCATGGCATCGGTCACTTCCTCAATGTGCACGAGGGACCACAGAACATCCGACTGGAGGAGAACCCCACGGTGTTGCAAACGGGCATGGTCACCTCCAACGAACCGGGACTCTACCGTGCCGGCAAGTACGGCATCCGCATCGAGAACCTGATCGTCACGCAGGAACATGCGAAAACGGAGGAGTTCGGCACCTTCCTCGACTTTGAGACCATCACACTCTGCCCCATCGACACCCGCCCGATAGCCAGGAAGATGCTGACAAAGAAAGAGCGGAAGTGGTTGAACCGTTACCACCAGATGGTGTACGACAAGCTGAAGGAGCATCTCTCGAAAGCGGAGAAGGCCTGGCTGAAAAACAAAACAAAGGCAATCTGACAGAAACTTGGGATCCGGATTATCGGATCCCATTTTCTGACAACCACCATTGACATCCAACATCTCAATTTCATATTCACATGGCTCTTATCAAATCAGTACGGGGTTTCACTCCTCAGTTCGGTGAAAACTGCTACCTGGCCGACAATGCCACCGTGATCGGTGACGTGATCATCGGCGATGACTGCAGCATCTGGTTCAACGCGGTATTGCGGGGCGATGTCAACTCGATTCGCATCGGCAACCGGGTTAACATCCAGGATGGCACCGTGATCCACACCCTTTATCAGAAATCGGTGTCGCTCATCGGTGACGATGTCTCAATTGGCCACAACGTGGTGATCCACGGAGCCGAGATCAAAGATGGGGCGCTGATCGGCATGGGAGCGGTGGTGCTGGATCATGCGGTGGTGGGTGAAGGAGCCATCATTGCTGCCGGCTCGGTGGTGCTCACCGGCACCAAGGTGGAGCCGGGAAGCATCTATGCCGGTGTTCCGGCCAAATTTGTAAAGAAGGTGGATCCCGATCAGTCGAAAGGGATGAACCAGAAGATTGCCAACAACTACCTGATGTATGCCGGCTGGTTTAGGGAAAAAGAGGAGGAGTAAAAAACAGGAACATTAACAAAGAGATGGCTGCATGCAATGAACACAGCCATCTCTTTGTCATTTCAACTGGCACCGGCAACGGCTCCCGACAGCCATGACCGGATCAGGCTTTGCTGCCGGAGGTAACCATCTTGTAGAGCTGGTCGTTGGGACGGATCTTTTCGTTTGTGCGCATTGAGAAATGATCGCCCTTCACCGCTTCGGAAACTGTCTGCAGTTCCACCCGCATGTCGTCGGCAGTGAGAAAAACAGCACCGGTTGTGGACCCGGTAATCAGCAACTCGTCACCCTGCTTCACCGACTGTGTCTCCACCAGGAACTCGGTCACCCCCAGGTTGCCGAAGTGCTTGATCGCCTTTCCGACATAGACCTTGCGTTTGGTGGCACCGGAACCGTAGCGGTGCGTCCACTCTCCAAGACGCTGACCAAGGTAGTAACCATCCCAGAAGCCACGATTGAAAACGGTGGCAAGGCGTGTGTTCCAGTCGGTGATTTTCTCTTCTGTGAACGTATTGTTGCAATAGGATTGCACCGCTTCCCTGTAACAGGATGTCACTATACGCACATACTCGGGACCGCGGGCACGCCCTTCGATCTTGAAGACACGCACGCCGGCATCCATCATCTTGTTCAGGAAATGAATCGTTTTCAGGTCCTTCGGTGACATGATGTACTCATTGTCAATCTCCAGCTCAATCTCGCTCTCCTTGTCGTGAACGACATACCCCCTGCGACATATCTGGTTGCAGGCCCCCCGGTTGGCCGACAGATTCTTCTCGTGCAGGCTCAGGTAACACTTGCCTGAGACCGCCATGCAGAGTGCACCGTGTGCAAACATCTCAATGCGGATCAGCTCCCCGGAGGGACCCTTGATCTGCTGCTGGATGATATCTCTGTAAATCGCACCAACCTGTTCCAGGTTTAGTTCACGCGCCAGTACCACCACATCGGCAAACTGGGCATAGAACTTCAACGACTCGCTGTTGGTGATGTTCAACTGGGTGGAGAGATGCACCTCCACACCGATGCTGCGGGCATAGGTCATCACCGCCACATCGGCTGCAATGATCGCCGTGAGCGCTGCTTCCCTGGCAGCATCCACAATCCTGCGCATCAGGGCCAGATCGTTGTCATAGATGATTGTATTCACCGTGAGATAACTTTTCAGCTTGTTGTCACGACAGATCTGCGCAATCTGATGCAGGTCGTCGATGGTGAAGTTATTGGATGAGCGGGCACGCATATTCAGGCCTTCGATGCCGAAATAGATTGAATCGGCTCCACCCTGGATGGCTGCCGTCAACGATTCATAGGAACCGGCAGGTGCCATGATCTCAAAATCAGATATGTGGTTCATCGGGAAGCTTTCATTATTTTGCACAAAGGTACAAAAAAATGGTGGCAAACAGCGGAAGCGAAGATGTGGCCTCATTCTAAAAAAAACTATCTTTGTAGGATGTTGAACCATCATCAATAGCTTGAATAAATAATCTCTTAACCCAATGAAAAAAAACTTAGCGCTGCTGTTTGCCATCTCTCTAGTTACAGGGATGCTGTCTGCCCAAAAGCAGAGTGATCGACATGCAGAAATCATCGATGCAAAGCTGGTACACCTTAACCGTGAGGCACCACGTTCCACTTTTTACTCCTTTACCGATTTGCAAAATGCACTTGCGGCATCACCCACTTCAAAGGGCAGCAATGTAGTGATGTTGAATGGAATCTGGAAATTCCATTATGCTGAAGCGTTTCACGAACGTCCTGTCGACGATTTTCAGAACCCGGAATACGACGACAGCCGATGGAGTGACATCCGTGTGCCGGGTAACTGGGAAGTAGAGGGCTTTGGTGTGCCAATCTATGTCAATTTATCCTACGAATTCACCTCACCCGGACATGCTCCTTACTGGGACAAGCCCAATCCGCCCATGGTTCCTGAGGCGTTCAACCCAACCGGCACCTATCGGAAAGAGTTTATCCTCCCCGACAACTGGCAACAACAGGAGATCATTCTGGTTGCCGATGCAACCAAGGGTGCTGCCTATTACTACCTGAATGGCGCGTTCGTAGGGATGAACAAAGAGGGAAAGTTGCCGGCACGCTTCGATGTGACCGATCAGGCCAGAGCCGGAAAAAATGTACTGGCGGTTCAGATTCACCGCTGGAGCAGCGGCTCCTACCTGGAGTGCCAGGATTTCTGGCGTCTCTCCGGCTTTGACCGCGATGTCTATCTCTACGCACGTCCTAAACTGCACATAGAGGATATCTTTGCCCGACCGGGACTTGATGAGAGCTATCGCAACGGTGTTTTTAACCTGGATGTAAAGGTAGCCTCCCCGAAGGATCAATCAGATCCCTTCTCGGTAGGCTATACCCTTCTGGATGAAAATGGGAAGCAGGTAGCAGCCGGAAGCCGTGAGGGGAAGAGTGGAGGATATTGCAGCTTACAGTTTGAGGAGATGCTCCCCGATGTAAAGAAGTGGAGTGCCGAAACACCCCATCTCTATACATTGACCATCGAACTGATGGATGAGCAGGGCAACACAATCGAAGCGACTACACTTAAAGTTGGCTTCCGAACCGCTGAGATCAAAAACCGACAGTTCCTTGTCAACGGACAACCGGTACTGCTGAAAGGGGTGAACCTGCATGAGCACAATGAGCATACCGGCCATTACGTCACCGAGGAGTTGATGCGCAAAGATTTTGAGCTCTTCCGCAAATACAATGTGAATGCCGTACGCACGAGCCATTATCCGCAATCCGAGCTCTTCTACAGGCTCGCCGATGAATATGGGATCTATGTGGTTGACGAGGCCAACATTGAGAGCCACGGGATGGGATACCACCTGCGCAAGGGGGGTACGCTGGGAAACAATCCGCTGTTTCTGGAGGACCACATGAGTCGCACCATCGGCATGGTGGAGCGGGACAAGAACCACCCCTGTGTGGTCACCTGGTCGTTGGGCAACGAAGCAGGCAACGGTTACAATTTCTACCAGACCTATCTCTGGATCAAGGAGCGCGACACGTCACGTCCCGTGCAGTACGAAAGGGCTGTGATGGAATGGAACAGCGATATTTTCGCGCCCATGTATGCCGACCCCGATGAGATTGAGCGGTTTGCCACCGATCCTTCATCCGACCGGCCATTGATACTCTGTGAGTATGCCCACGCCATGGGAAACAGCCTGGGTAACTTCACCGAATACTGGGATATGATCCGGAAGTATCCCTTGCTGCAAGGCGGTTTCATCTGGGACTGGGTTGACCAGGGACTGGTGACCCACGACGCGCAGGGAAATCAGTTCTGGGCTTACGGAGGTGACTTCGGTCCGGCAGGCACACCCAGTTCCGGCGACTTCTGCATCAACGGGGTCGTCTACCCTGACAGGAGCGTGAAACCACATACCGAAGAGATGCGGAAGGTGTATCAGAACATCTGGTTCCGCAACTTCGACCCGGTGGAGGCATCGGTAGAGGTATACAACGAGCAGTTCTTCAGCGACCTGAGCAACTACCGCATCAGCTACAGCATCAAAGCCAACGGAAGAGAGCTGAAAAAGGGAGTCTTGCACGTTGAAGCAGCTCCACAGGAGACGGTAAAAGTGGTGATCCCCGATTGGCGCCGATTTGTGCATCGGAAGGAGCAACTGACCATCACCTTTTCGGTGATTCAACAGCAGGAGGAGCGACTAATCCCTGCCGGCTGGGTGGTGGCCCGTGATCAGTTCATTGTGAACGGCGATCCTACCCTGGTTACCGACAAGCTGAAAGCGGCCACAGTAGAGGAGAATGACCGGTCGGTCATTGTCAGCGGTCCACGTTTCAGTGCGATGTTCGACAAAGAGAGCGGCCTGCTCACCTCCTATCGTGTGGATGGCACCGAATACATCGAGCAGGGAGCAGGTCCCCGCCCCTTTTTCTGGCGGGCACCTCTCGACAATGACTATGGAGCACGGCTGCCACAACGACTATCTGCATGGAAAGAGGCCAGTTACCAACAACCAAAGGCAGACAATCTGACGGTTAGCGTGGGCGAGACAACCACGCTCACCGTCAGCTACCACTATCCCGGTGCAGGTGCTACCAACGAGGTCATTTACACGCTCTACGACAACGGCACGATGCACATCGCCAACCGGTTCGACGCCACTCGGTCGGCTATGGAGCTGATCCCCCGCATCGGCATGCGGATGCAACTGACCGGAGAGCTGGTAGAGGCAGACTATTATGGCAGGGGTCCCTGGGAGAATTATCCCGACCGGAAAAGCTCCGCCTTTGTCGATCGCTACAGCACGCCGGTCAGTGAGCTGGTGACCCGCTATGTGTTGCCCCAGGAGAACGGTCACCGCACCGATGTCCGCTGGCTGGCACTTACCCGCAAGTCGGGCAACGGACTGCTCATCGTAGCCGACGAACGGTTTGGGTTCAATGCGTCCAACTATCTGCTGGAGACGATTTCCAATGGAGAATCCCTCCACAATGATGCGGCGGTTGGCACGGCGCCACGGAACAAGCACATCCACGACTATCGCCCATCCGACCTGGTTGACCTGTTCATTGATTACCGGATGCAGGGCGTGGGTGGAAATAACAGCTGGGGCAAACTGCCGCTTGAGGAGTACCTGATCCGCACGGGTGACGGCATTGTCACCTATGGCTTTACGCTGATCCCCATCAGACAGAGAAAAGAGATCGAGCACTATTTCCGTTGAGTAGAGTCCATCAGATGGAACAAAAAATCGGGTCTGTTCACTGTGGAACAGACCCGATTACTTTTTCCCGGTCCAATGTCCGGAAAAGGGGTAGCTACCCTTCAGTTACCAGCTGAGCGATCATCGCCTCCACCTCGTGGTAGACAGCGGTCATCACATCCCTGACAACGCCATCGGCCTCTATAGGGAGCACCAAAGGATTCAGGCGTGAGAGGAAAGTCTCTCCGTCGGCTTTCTGATACACCGAGATGCGGCAGGGAAGCATGTTGGAGAAGAACCGCAATGAATCGTCAGAGAGTAACCGGTAGGCATGCTCCGGATTGCAAAGCTCGATCACCTTCACTGAAAGGATCTCTTTGCCGTTCTTCCGCATGGTCTCCTGCAGGTCATGCTGATGGAGCACTTTCCATCCACTGGCGGGAATGATTTCATTGAGTCTGCTCACCGTTGCATCAAAACCATACCTGCTTTTACCTTCAAGTAACATCTGATCCATGATTCTCCGGGTTACGATTTTTTCAGCAACAACTCCTCAATCGCCTGCTTGAAGGCGTCTTTGGGCAATGCTCCTTGTGCCATCTGGGGGGCTTCCCCCATGGGGCAGAAGAGCAGCGAGGGGATGCTGCGGATACCAAACTCGGCAGCCAGCTGCTGCTCCGCTTCGGTATCAACCTTGTAGATGTAGATCTCGCCGTCGTATTCGGCAGCCAGCTCTTCCAGGATCGGAGCAACCATCTTGCAGGGTCCACACCAGTCGGCGTAGAAATCAATGATACAGGGCTTGTCGCCCAGGTATTCCCATTTCTCAGGGTTGGCTTCGATGTTGGCTACTTTGGTAAGAAAGTCAGCCCTAGTCAGTTTAATTGTTTTTGCCATACTATTTTCTGTTTTTTGAATTGTGTTTGTTGTTCCTTTTATTTCGTTCTCATTTGTGCGATCTTTATTGTTGTTGCTGTTGCAAGAAGCCGCAACAACGACCAGGAGTGCGGCCAGCAGGGTTTTGGTCAGGGTTCTCATTGTTCTATTTGGTTTTTGGGTTCATTTGAAACAGTCACTTTCTTCTTGTTGTGGCGACTCTCATTTGAAAAAATATCAAACAACAGATAGCCCAACACGGCTCCATAGAGCATCATCCGGTAGGGATTGGAGGTGATGGGGCAGGTGCCCGAGAGACACCCCACATAATGATAGTAGAGATACCCACCCAGTAGTCCGACTGCCACTCCGGTAATCCGCAACCAATGCGTTTGAAAAAATCTCATCTTCTTTTTCTTTTGATCCATATTCCTTGGTTATTTTTCTGTTCACACGTTGCGTTCCGCTTCAGTTTCCTCACCACAGTTCACCAGACAGCGCAGCACTTTCGAAAAACGCTTGTCCTTGAGTGAATAGTAATTGTGCTTCCCGCTCCTCCTGCATTGCAGGATGCCTTTTGCCCGCATGTCGGTAAGATGGTGTGACAACAGCGACTGCTCACAATCCATTCCCTCCATCAGCTCCGATACAGTTTTCTCGTCGGCACGGCTCAGTTGCAGCACCACACAAAGGCGTATCTCATTGGCCACTGCCTTTAACATATAGGCCGCCTCTTCAAAATTGGCTCGTTCTACAATATCCGTCGATTCCTGTTGTCGCATCACTCAATTCTCATTATACAAGTACATGAACATATATTCATATATTAATGTTCAAAAGTAGTCTGATTTTTTTTAATGGCAAAATTTTTTTAGTGAATTTTGATATACCAGGTAAGTTTTGCCTCGATAATTCGGTGGGCGGAGCGTGAAAAGTAGGCGTTTTCACTTCTTCTATTTGTAAACAGATCGGCCAGGCCGAAGTAGTAGCGTCCTTCCAAGTCCAGGTCACCCATGGCGGTCTTCAACCCAATGCCCATGCCACCGATCAACCCATAGTCCACCCGTTTCATCTCATCCATGCCACTGTATTGCACCCCAATGGGGGCATCGGGGTTGGCTTCACGTCGGGCAGCCAGGTCATCGGCGAGTGCACTGCTCATCTGGTGCTGCTCTCCCAGCAGATAACTGATCTTGGGTCCCGCATTGATGATGAAGCGAGTCTTGTCACCAAAGTAGATATGGGTTAGAAAAGGGAGCTCCAGGTAATTGAGTGTCCTGCCATAGGCGAACTCCGATTCCGGATCAAACTGTTCGCTCCATCCTTTCTGTACATAATTGAGTTCTGCAATCAGTCCAAGATGTTTCTCGGTCACATACTTCAATGAGACACCACCCAGAAAGCCCATTTTATCGGCCTGTTCGACAGATGGCATGAAGTCGATGCTACTGAAGACGACACCTCCCCCACCGCCCAGATAGAGCTCACTGGGTGTTGATTCTCTCTGTGCGTAGAGTGTATTGAGACAAAGAAGAAAGGTGATAGTGAAAAGGAACGGTCTCATCTGTACAGTTTCGTTTTTGATATGGTTCCCGCTTTATCGTAGTGGACAATGTAAAGCGCATCATTTACAAACCCTCCCCAGTTGTTGCGTCGTTCGAAACTGAACGGGAATTGCAGGGTTTTGACTTGTACATCGTTGATCTTTTGCTCAAAATGCAAACCATGTCGGTGCATTGCCGTCAGGAAATAGAGCGCAGTGTCGTATCCCCACATGCTATAAGCCGGGTAGGTATCCATCGGCTCACGACCATACCAGTTGCGGAACAGTTCGAGAAACGCGCTTGTTTCTGTTGCCTGTTTGTCAACAAAGAATGGGGAATAGATATAGACACCAAAGGAGGCATAGTCGTCAAACAGATCGGAATATGTTTGCCAGTCGGGGTATCCAAACAGAGGGGTTTCCAAATCCGGGTTTGATTCGTGCAATTTTTTCAGCACTGCCATGATTTGTCGAAGGGTAGCCGCATCACTGCTTGTGGGAATGAGGAGGTTCTTCTTGCCTGGCGAGAGCAATGGCGGCAAGTCAGCGTCAAGTGAACCAGCTGATGGAACTGTCTGGAAGGATATGTTTTGTTGTCTGAGGGATGATTGCAACAAGGTGACAAATTCCTGTTGGGGATTGTTGCCACCCCCTACAAAAATGAGATTCGCTTGCCGGAACTGATCCGTGAAATAGGCAGCCGTTCTGGTATGCATCAGGCTGGTCATTGGATTCACCTGAAACATGGAGCCATTGTGAAGCACCTCTTCGTTGCTTTGTGAGAATGGCACCACATAGCTGATCTCTTTCGATCGCGCAAAATCGGACAACAACTTGATCTGTGCATCGTTTACCCCACCAATCAGGAGATTGAGCGATTGCATCTCGAGTGTTCCCAACAAACTCTGGAGCTTGCCGGTATCGTTGCCCTTGCCGATTTCAAAAACATAGAGCTCCAGGTTGACGCCTCTGCGCTTCATCTCATTGACGGCTATCAGAAATCCCTCGTAGTATTCCTGCAAACGCAGATGGCCCCTGTTGGTCTGATCGAGGAATGGCAACAACAGCCCCACTTTGATCACGTCAACAGGTTGTAACCTGTTTTGGTCGGAGAGAAGCCTGTTTACCTTTTCAGCTTCCGAAGAATCCAGTTTCTCCACCTTGTTTCGCGGTAGCGCCACAATCAGTTCCATATTGGGTTTCAATCCACCTGCTAGGATCGGGTTCATTTGCTCCAGCGTGGTAACTTCCACCCCATATTTTCCGGCAATACCATAGAGCGTCTCACCCTTCTTCACGGTATGAATCACATTGGCTGTCTGCATTTCAAATGGCTTCACCACTTCGTACGACTCGAAAAAGGGAATCCGGATTGTCTTGCCTATCTGAAAGGTCTCGACAGAAAGGCCGCTGTTGGCGAGAATCACATCCTCCGGTTTCAGCCTGTATGTTTTGGAAACAGAATAGAGGGTCTCCTTCGGCAGGATGGTGTGGTAACGGTAGTTCTCCTCCTTCTCGTTGCTGATGACACGCCGTTGTGGGATGATGAGCTGGCTCCCAATGGCGATGCCTTCGCCGGCACCGGGGTTCAAGCGAATGATCTGGTCAGCCGTCGTGTGATACATCCTGGCTATGCTATACACCGTCTCACCTTTCACCACGGTGTGTGAAAAGGTGTTGTTCTGGTCAGTCTGATTTTGTGGTGAGCCATCAACCTGCTGGCCGGAAGCGGAAACAGCTCTCAGTGACTCCGCGTTTACCGGGATCAACAGCTCCTGTCCATTTTGGAGACCGCTGTTTGAGCCGGGATTGTGACGAAGGATCTCCGCCACGGTGACCGAAAAGATCCGTGAAACGGCATAGAGACCATCACCCGGTTGGACCTTGTACTTGTAATACGATTGTCCGTTCACCGCAATGGTCTCATAGGGTAACTGCTGCCCATGGATCGCATGTGAGGCGACAATCAGGCAGAAGATGAGGAGAAAAAACCTGTTCAGGTGAATGAGGTGACCCATTATATCATCGAATTAAATAAATTAAAACAGGTGGTTGATGGCACAACCAGCAGACAAAAATAGGGAAAAAAATCGGGAAACAATTTTTTCCACCATGGTGTGACCATTTGTTTCACAGGATTTAAACATTTCTCACAAAAGGATGGTTCAACAATTGTGTAATTGTTGTCACATCACCAGCCTTGTTATCACACCTGTTGGTCAGCCTGATCGAGCTCGATCGCATCAGTTAAAATGGCAGCGGATCCCTGCTGTGTGATTGGAAATCTGTAGCGGACGGTGGCATCTGATTGGCCGGGTCGTCATTGGCAGTCTTTTTATTCATCCGTGAGGGACGTTCCACATAGTTCTTGCCTACTGCATAATCATCCAGGTTCTGAAAACGGGCATATTCATTGTCGAACCGCATGCTGGCAATGCCGGTGGGGCCGTTACGGTGCTTGGCCACGATGATCTCGGCGATGCCCACCAACGAGTTGCCCCGTTCATCCTCAGTGATGCGATAATATTCGGGGCGGTGGATGAAACAGACGATGTCGGCATCCTGCTCAATGGCACCCGACTCACGCAAGTCGGCCAGTTGTGGTCGTTTGCCCTCGTTACCCTGACGTGTTTCCACGCCACGATTGAGCTGTGAGAGGGCAATGATGGGGATGTTCAGTTCCTTGGCCAGTCCCTTGAGCGATCGGGAGATCATGCTCACCTCCTGTTCGCGACTGCCGAAACTCATGCCGCTGGCATTCATAAGCTGCAGGTAATCGATGATCAATGTCTTTACCCCATGCTCTCGCACCAGGCGGCGCGCTTTGGTACGCAGTTCAAAGACGGAGAGACTGGGGGTGTCATCGATGTAGACCGGTGCATTGTATAGAAATTTATGGTTCTTATCGAGTCGTTCCCATTCATCGTCCGACAGCCGTCCGCTCTTGATGCTCTCCCCCTTTATCTGGCAGACATTGACAATCAAACGATTGACAAGCTGCACGTTCGACATCTCCAGCGAGAAGATACCCACCGGTTGACTGTAGTCGAGCGCCATGTTTTTTGCCATGGAGAGCACAAAGGCGGTCTTACCCATCGCCGGGCGGGCAGCAATGATCACCAGGTCGGAATTCTGCCATCCGGAGGTGAGCTTGTCCAGTTCCTTGAAACCAGTTGGGAGGCCGCTCATCCCATCTTTCCTGTTGGCAGCCAGCTGGATATTCTGCATCGCCTCCTTGATCACCGGATTGATCTGGATCACATCTTTCTTGACGTTGCGCTGGGATATTTCGAAGAGCCTTCCCTCGGTTTCCTGCATCAGGTCATCCACATCAATCGTCTCATCGAAAGCCTGCTGTGACACCTCCGATGAGAAAGAGATCAGTTCACG
This sequence comes from Bacteroidota bacterium, assembly GCA_023399295.1. GTDB lineage: Bacteria > Bacteroidota > Bacteroidia > Bacteroidales > Dysgonomonadaceae > Proteiniphilum. Next base: position 21,527 of record JAEWQF010000027.1, on the reverse strand, counting down.
GGCCAGATATTTCTGTGCGATGATGCGGGCATGGTATTCGATGTGGGCGGCAGAAGCCACCTTCTCACTCAGTTCCGCCACATAGACAGCACCACCGGAGGTGTCCAGCTCACCACGCCGTTTCAGCTCCTCCACAACAGTAAGCACGTCAACCGGCTTCTGTTGCATTGCAAGTCCCTGGATCGCATCAAAAATCAACTGATGGGAGGGATCATAAAAGCTCTCCGGTTTGAGGATCTCACTGATCACGGAATAGGCATCTTTTTCCAGCATCAGTGCCCCCAGCACCGCCTCCTCCAGTTCACGCGCCTGTGGTGGCAGCTTCCCGATATCGGGAGCCACCACTGCCTTCTCCACTACTTTTACCGAGGGTTTCCGTTTCTGTTTTTCCATATCATCGGGTTGTTGTTGCGATCCGCATTTGTGATCCCCATCAGGTTGTAAAGGTACTGAGATATTCAGTGCGGGCGGAACGATTCCCACTTTTAAATCTCTGAAAGTTATAAACAGTGAATTGTTGATAACTTATCGGCAGATCCGATCGGCTGGTTGTTGCATCAGCAAAAAAGATGAGGATTTTCGATTGAAAATTCACATTAAGTCAGTAATTTTGGTTATCTTGGAAACCAAAACCAACCAACCCTAAAAAACCTAAAAAAATAGATGCTATGAATGCAGAAGAACTCAAAAAACAGAAAGACAAGGAGAACAAGAAGAAGATGACTACCGTGGCCGGTGCTCCGGTAGGCAACAACCAGGATGCAATGACCGCCGGTGCGCGGGGACCGATGATGCTGCAGGATGTATGGTTCCTGGAGAAACTGGCACACTTCGACCGGGAAGTGATCCCGGAAAGACGCATGCATGCCAAGGGATCGGGTGCGTTCGGCACCTTTACCGTGACACACGACATCACGGAGTACACCCGTGCGAAGATCTTCTCCGAGATCGGCAAGCAGACCGGGATGTTCGTTCGCTTCTCCACCGTGGCCGGAGAACGGGGTGCTGCCGATGCGGAAAGAGACATCCGCGGTTTCGCGATGAAATTCTACACCGAAGAGGGCAACTGGGACCTGGTGGGCAACAACACACCGGTCTTCTTCTTCCGCGACCCGCTCAAGTTCCCCGACCTGAACCATGCGGTGAAGCGCGACCCGCACACCAACCTGCGCAGTCCCAACAACAACTGGGATTTCTGGAGCAACCTGCCCGAAGCACTCCACCAGATCACCATCACCATGAGCGACCGTGGCATTCCGCGCAGCTACCGCCACATGCACGGCTTCGGCAGCCACACCTACAGCTTCATCAACAGCGACAACGTACGCCACTGGGTGAAGTTTCACTTTGTCACCCAGCAGGGGATCGAGAACCTGACCGATGCTGAAGCGGAAACAGTGGTGGGCAAGGACCGGGAGAGTCACCAGCGTGATCTCTTCGAGGCAATCGGCAACGGCAATTTCCCGAAATGGAAGATGTTCATCCAGGTGATGAGCGAGGAGCAGGCTGAACAGATGCCCTACAACCCGTTCGACCTGACAAAGGTGTGGTACAAGGGCGACTTCCCGTTGATCCCGGTAGGCGAGTTCGAGCTGAACCGCAATCCGGAAAACTACTTCCAGGATGTGGAACAGGCAGCTTTCAATCCAGCCAACGTGGTACCCGGCATCGGCTTCTCACCCGACAAGATGCTGCAGGGACGTCTCTTCTCCTACGGTGATGCGCAGCGCTACCGCCTGGGAGTGAACCATCATCAGATACCGGTGAACCAGCCCCAGGGGGTTAAGGGAGCCTACAACTCCTTCCATCGCGACGGCCAGATGCGAGTCGACGGCAACCAGGGTGCCGCCCTCCATTATGAGCCCAACAGCTATGGCATGTGGCAGGAACAGCCTGAGCATGACGAGCCGGTACAGAAGGTGAACGGCGACATCAAACGGTGGAACTTCCGTGAGGATGACGACAATTACTATGAGCAGCCGGGCAAGTTGTTCCGGCTGATGACGGCCGACCAACAGCGTCGATTGTTCGAGAACACCGCCCGCAACATGGGTTGCTCGGATGAGATCATCAAGATCCGCCACATCGGCAACTGTTACAAGGCCGATCCGGCATATGGACGGGGTGTTGCTGACGCACTGGGTATTCCCTACGACAAAGCGGGCATTGAATAACAGGTTGATATTGCAATCATTTTTATGGGGAGGAGGAGAACTGTTGTTCTCCTCCTTTCCTTTCCTATCCACCCATACTACCGCTCGCTCCGTGCAGATACTAGGAACAAAAACAGGAATCTTGGTGTTATTTCACAATCTGTAACCCTGCCGTTTCCCTGATTTCACTACCTTTGCAGATCAAATGACAAGATAACAGCAATATGAATATGAAAAAAGTGACGACACTGCTGTCGATGGCACTCCTTTTCACTGCTTTCACCTTCGCTCAGGAGGAGATGGTATGGACCTTTACACTCGAAGACAAGGGAAACAGCGAGATAGAGCTGGTGGCAGATGTCAAGATCAAGCAAGGCTGGTATGTCTATGACACCACAATACCCGAGGGTGGTCCCACACCCACACAGATCAACTTCGACAACCTCACCGGCGCTGAAACGGTCGGTGCGTTTCATGCAGCCGGCAAGGAAGCCAAAGTGAAATTCGACCCCATCTTCGGCATGCAAATCGGCACCTTTCAAGAGAGTGCCCGTTTCGTGCAGCGGTTACGGGTGACCGACAAAAGCACCTTCACCATTGCAGGCGATGTGCGGGCACAGGCGTGTGACGACCAGAGCTGCACCCCTCCCCTGCCCAACGACTTCGCATTCAACACTGCCGAACTACCCGCAGCAGTGACCGCTTCGGCCTCAACCACATCACCGCAACCGATGGCCACCACAGCCTCCGACAGCTCACTGACAGCTGTAGATACCCCTGTCAGCAATGCTGATCTGGACAGCGACCTGCTCTGGACACCGGTGATCGAGGAGCTGCAACAATTCGGCATGAAAGGAAGCACCGCCGGCATGTCGCTCATCTGGATCCTGCTCTCCGGCTTCGCCGGTGGACTGATCGCGTTGGTGACGCCCTGTGTCTGGCCCATGATCCCCATGACTGTCAGCTTCTTCCTGAAACGCAACAAAACAGACAGGAAGAAAGCGGTGGGTGAGGCACTGGTCTACGGTGTCGCCATCATCGTGATCTACGTGGTGCTGGGACTGCTCATCACGGCCATCTTTGGCGCCAGTGCGCTCAACAACATGGCCACCAGCGCACTGTTCAACCTGCTCTTCTTTGCCCTCCTGCTCTTTTTCGCCATCGCCTTCTTTGGTGGCTTCGAGCTGGTGCTCCCCTCCAAATGGACCAATAAGATGGACCAGAAGGCAGACAGCACCACCGGCGCCCTGAGCATCTTCTTCATGGCCTTCACCCTGGTGCTTGTCTCCTTTTCCTGCACAGGCCCCATCATCGGCACGCTGCTGGTGGAGGCTGCCACCGCCGGCAGCATCATCGCCCCGGCCATCGGCATGCTGGGCTTCGCACTGGCACTGGCCATCCCCTTTGTCCTCTTTGCCATTTTCCCCTCCTGGCTCTCCACCATGCCCAAGTCGGGTGGTTGGCTCAACTCGGTGAAGGTGGTGCTGGGGTTCCTTGAACTGGCACTGGCCCTCAAGTTTCTTTCGGTGGCCGACCTGGCTTACGGGTGGGGTATTCTTGACCGTGAGGTGTTCCTGGTGCTCTGGATCGTGATCTTCGCGTTGCTGGGTGTTTACCTGCTGGGAAAGATCAAATTCCCCGGCGACAGCGACCTGCCGCATCTCACCATCCCGCGCCTCTTCCTCTCCATCATCTCACTCGCCTTCGCGGTCTACATGATTCCCGGCCTGTGGGGAGCACCACTGAAAGCGATCAGTGCCTTCTCCCCGCCCCTCTACACGCAGGATTTCAACCTGTATGAAGGGGAGGTGCATGCAGAGACACTCGACTATGAAACCGGTGTGATGCTGGCCATGCAACAGAATAAACCGCTACTGATCGATTTCTCAGGCTACGGCTGTGTCAACTGCCGCAAGATGGAGGCATCGGTATGGACCGACCCCCGTGTGAAGGATCTGCTCGACAACGAGTACATCCTTGTCACGCTGATGGTGGACGACAAGACCCGACTCCCCGAGATCATTGAAGTGGAAGAGAATGGCCGCACCGTGCGGTTGAAGACAATTGGCGACAAGTGGAGCTACCTGCAGCGCCACAAGTTCGGTGCCAACGCACAACCCTACTACATCGCGCTCGATCATGCGGGCAAACCGATCAGTCCCTCCTATGCCTACGATGAAAATGTGGAGAGATACCTTGCGTTCCTGGAAACGGGATTGAACAATTTTAAGAAATAACAACCTTAATGCAGAGGCGACCCGGTGTCGTCTCTGACCTTTTTTTAATATGCACACGAGAGAAGAGAAAATAGAAGCGTTCGGGCGGTTGCTCGACGTGATGGATGAACTGCGGGAGAAATGTCCCTGGGACCGCGAACAGACCAACGAGAGTCTGCGGGCCAACACCATCGAGGAGACCTACGAGCTGGCGGAGGCGATCATTGCCAACAACAACCCTGAGATCAAGAAAGAACTGGGCGACCTGCTGTTGCATGTGGTCTTCTATTCCAAGATCGGTGAGGAGAAAGAGGCGTTCGACATCGGGGATGTCTGTCACGCCATCTGCGACAAGCTGATCTTCCGTCACCCCCATGTCTTTGGTGACCAGCAGGCCGACTCCGCCGGCATGGTGGAGAAGAGCTGGGAGCAGATCAAGCTGAAGGAGAATGGTGGCAACAAGACGGTACTCGAAGGTGTCCCCTCGGCCCTGCCTGCATTGGTGAAAGCATACCGCATCCAGGACAAGGCACGCAATGCCGGTTTCGACTGGAACGAGCGGCACGATGTGTGGGAGAAGGTGAAGGAGGAGCTGGGTGAGTTGGAGGCTGAGATCGAAGAGATGGACAGCGACAAGATGGAAGCCGAGTTTGGCGACATGCTCTTCAGCATCATCAACGCCGCACGACTCTACAAGGTGAATCCCGACAACGCGCTGGAACGCACCAACCGCAAGTTCATCTACCGTTTCAACTACATGGAGCAACGTCTTCGCGATCAGGGACGCTCCTTGAAAGCGGTCACGCTGGAAGAGATGGAAGCGATCTGGCAGGAGGCAAAGAAAAATGATCCCGTATGAAAAACCTGTTGTGCCCGCAATGTAAGATACGCCGCTTCTACCTGCTCAACGCAGCAGGAGAACGACTGGTGGTGACAGTGACTGAAGAGCGACAAATCGTGCCGATTCACGAAGAGGAGTCACTGGAGGGATTTGACACCTCACTGCTCTACTGTCTGGGATGTTCCTGGAGAGGGACAGTGAACAACCTGGTGTGACCTACTTTCCCAGTCGCCATTGGGCCAGGATCGACCTGCGTTTGGGGAAGATCCCGTTTTGCCTGGTGCGGACATCCTCTACCACATAGAAAATATTCTTGTCGAAATCGTTCAGCGTAAGTTCCATTGTTTTCATCTCCTTGCGGTCGATCACCGCTTCGATGATATCCACCTCGTTGGTTGATCCCACACCATGCGTCAGGGTGGCTCCATAATTCAGCTTGTTCAGGATCTGCACCAGTTCGGCTCCGTTCTTCTGGGTATAGATGCGGCAGAGCACAATGCCGTAAGCTATGCGCTGTTCAAGAAGGATCCCTACGTAGTTGCCGGTGGCATATCCCGCGGCATAGGAGAAGTAGGCCAGCATGTCGTTTGCCCGGGAAAGAATCTGCGAGATGATTACCACCCAGATAAACACTTCCACAAAGCCAATTAGGGGAGCCTTGTATTTTTCACCTTTCGAGACGAAGATGATGCGCAGCGTGCCCAGCGACACATCGATTACACGGCCGAAGAAAATGATGAAGGGCAACAGCCAGGGGTAAATGTCTAGGAAATCGAACATTGTATTTATATTTAGCTGTAAGCAATAAGTAGTAAGCTGTAAGCTATAAGCTGTAAGTTATAAGCTATTAGTTGTAAGCTATAAGCTGTAAGCTGTAAGCTGTAAGCTGTAAGTTGTAAGTTGTAAGCTATAAGCTATAAGCTATAAGCTATAAGTTGTAAGCTATAAGCTATAAGCTATAAGCTGTCAGCTGCTTAAGATAGTCACAAAACTGGTGGATGTCCTCCTCGGTGGTATCCCAGGAGCACACCAGCCGCATCTCGTTGCGACTCTCATCCCAGTCATAGAAGAAATAGCGCTCCCGCAGACGGTCGGTGATGCTTTTGGGAAGGATGAAGAAGATCGCGTTCGACTCCACCTGCTGTGTGATCTCGAGCCCCTTCACACCCCTCATCTCATCATAAAGCATCTGTGCAGCTGCATTGGAACGGCGTGCATTCTCCAGCCAGAGGCCCTCCCGCAGGTATGGGATGAACTGTGCGGCGATGTAGCGCATCTTGGAGTAGAGCTGGGTGGTCTGCTTGCGGTAGTAGCGGATGTGTCGTGCCAGCTCCTCCCGTAGGGGTATCAGCAGTTCACCGAACATCAGCCCGTTCTTGGTGCCTCCCAGGGTGAAGATATCCACCCCGCACGCCACCGTCATCTCCCGGAGCGTGACGTTGAGTTGTGCACAGGCGTTGGCGATGCGGGTACCATCTACGAAGAGATACATGCCGTGTGCGTGTGCCAGATCGGCCAGTGCCCTGACCTCCTGGGGCGTGTAGGCTGTCCCCAGCTCGGTAGTTTGTGAGATGGCGATCACCTTCGGCTGGGAGTGATGCTCGAAGCCGAACCCATGCAGATGGGGACGCACAAGCTCCGGTGTAAGCTTTCCGTCGGGCGTAACGATCTCCTTGAGCGATGCCCCTGTCAGTTTCACCGGTGCCCCGCACTCATCCACCGCCACATGGGCAGTGGCGGCACAGAAGATGGCATGAAACGGCAGGGTGCAGGCCTGTAGCGCCACCACGTTGGCACCCGTACCATTGAATAGGAAAAAAGGCTCGATGGCCTCCTCGCCCAGCAGTGTCCGCACCACGTCCACAGCTTCAGCCGTCCAGGGATCATCGCCATAGGCAATCGCATGGTCGTTGTTGGCCTCTGCAAGGGCCTCCAGGATACGGGGATGCACCCCCGAGTTGTTGTCGCTTCCGAAACTACGCATAAAGAGATTGTTTTGGATTGCAAAGGTACAAAATCAGACCAGATTTGCCAGCAGGAACTTGCGGATACTCTCCGGATCAGTTCCTTTCCGTCGGGCATAATCGGCCACCTGCTCTTCGTCGATCTCGCCGATGGCGAAGTACTTCGACTCGGGATGGGCAAAAAAGAGGCCGCTCACCGAGGCGTTGGGATACATCACCCCGTTCTCGGTGAGAGAGATACCAATCTCATCGGTACCCAGCAGGTCGTGCAACAGGAAGTTCACCGTTTGATCGGGAATGGAGGGATAGCCCACTGCGGGACGTATACCGGTGTACTTCACGGCAAACATCTCGGCGACGCTCAGCGACTCGTCAGCAGCATAACCCCAATTGTCACGGCGCACCTTTGCGTGAAGCCACTCGGTGGCAGCCTCCGCCAGCCTGTCGAGGAGTGATTTCACCAGCAGGGATGCGAAGGTGTCACCCTCCAGATCGTACTGTTGGAGCAGGGCGTCGGCACCGGCACCGCCGGTGACCGCAAAGGCACCGATCCAATCGGTGAGACCGCTCTCGCGTGGTGCGATGAAATCGCTCAGGCAGAAGTAGGTCTGCTGCTCGTTCTCCTTCTGTTGCCGCAGGAAGGGAAAGGGTTTTCCGTCGATCAGGATGGTGTCGTCGGCGCTTGTCGCCTCGTAAAGGCCAATCACCGCGCGGATGTAATCGGCATCTTCCTCCCTGAAGCGTTGTAGGATGTCAAAGGCATCGTCATAGAGACGGGCAGCCTCCAGAGCCTTCTCCTTCTCCTCCTCGCGGTAGGTGGCCACCCACTCGGTGCGGCAACGCTCGCAGCGGTCGATGCGGGTGACGGTATGGAACTTGGCAGAGAGGTTCCAGGCATGGAAGAAGAACTTCCAGTCGATGTAGGGGATGATCTCCGCCACCGGTATTTTCTGCAGCACGGTGCGACCCGGCTTGAGGGGTTGTAGAGGTTGATGCTTCTCCCAGTCGATGCGGAAGGGATGCCTCCTCGCCTCCTCCAGTGAGACCAGCTTCACCTGTTTCTGGGCGCGGTGTTCCCTCAGCAAGGCATACTCCTCCCTGATCTTCTCAATGTACTGAGCCCTGTGCTCCCTGCTCATCAGGTTGGCCACCGCCGAGGGACTCTGGGAGGCATCCTTCACATAGACCACCGGTCCGGCACCATACCTGGGTTCGATCTTCAGGGCGGTGTGCAGTCGTGAGGTGGTGGCCCCGCCAATGAGCAACGGCAGGGTGAATCCCTCCTTCTCCATCTCGGCAGCCACCACGGCCATCTCTTCGAGCGAGGGGGTAATCAACCCGCTGAGGCCCACCATGTCGGGTTTTTCCCGTTTTACTGTCTCGATGATCTTCTCGGGAGGCACCATCACCCCCAGGTCGATGATTTCATAATTGTTGCAGGCCAGGATGATGGAGACGATGTTCTTGCCGATGTCGTGCACATCACCCTTCACCGTGGCCAGCAGGATCTTGCCTGCCTTGCTTGAGGTGCCGGCTTCACTTTTCTCCGACTCGATCACCGGCTGCAGGATCGCCACCGCCTTTTTCATGGTGCGGGCTGCCTTCACCACCTGGGGCAGAAACATCTTGCCCGAACCGAAGAGGTCGCCCACACGGTTCATCCCATCCATCAGCGGCTTGTCAATGATATCCACGGCGCGGGGATAGGCTTTCAGCGCCTCCGCCAGGTCTTCCTCCATGTAGTCGCCGATGCCTTTCACCAGGGCATGACTCAGTCGTTCCTCCAGCGGCAGTTGCCGCCACTCCTCTGTTCTGGTGGCAGTGCCATTGTCCGATTTGTCACCCTTGATCTTCTCGGCATACTCCATCAACCGCTCAGTGGCATCCTCGCGGCGGTTGAGCACTGCATCCTCCATCACAGTCCGCACATCGGCCGGGATCTCCTCATAGATCACCGACTGGCCCGGGTTGACGATGCCCATATCCATTCCGGCAGCGATGGCATGGTAGAGAAAGACGGAGTGCATCATCTCCCGCACCGACTCATTGCCGCGGAAGGAGAAGGAGAGGTTGCTCACCCCGCCGCTAACCCTGGCATGGGGGAGATGCTCCTTGATCCAGCGCACGGTGCGGATATAATCCACGCCGTAGTTGCGGTGCTCCTCGATACCGGTGGCGATTGCCAGCACGTTGGGATCGAAGATGATGTCGTTCGGGTCGAAATCGTTTTCGGTGAGCAGTCTGTAAGCGCGACTGCATATCTCCGTGCGCCGTTCAAAGGTGTCGGCCTGGCCGGTCTCATCGAAGGCCATCACCACCACCGCGGCGCCATAACGCTTCGCCAGCAGTGCCTCGTGCAGGAACTCCTCCTCGCCGTTCTTCAGTGAGATGGAGTTGACAATCGACTTGCCCTGCACGCATTTGAGTCCGGCCTCCAGGACCTCCCACTTGGAGGAGTCGATCATGATGGGGACACGCGACACGTCGGGGTCGGAAGCCAGCAGATTGAGGAAGCGGGTCATCTCCTCCTCACCCTCCAGCAATCCCTCATCCATGTTGATGTCGAGCACCTGGGCGCCATCCTCCACCTGGCGGCGGGCAATGTCGAGTGCTTCTTCATATTTCTTCTCCTGTATCAGTCGCAGGAAACGACGTGAGCCGGCCACGTTGCAACGCTCACCGATGTTCATGAAGTTGATGAGGGGGGAGAGCTCCAGCATCTCCAGTCCCGATAGCTGCAGATGAGCGGGAGCAGCTGCCTTGCGGTGTGGCTGCGCACGCTCAGCCAATGCCACGTAACGGGCAATGTGGTCGGGTGTGGTGCCACAGCAGCCACCAATGATGTTGACAAGTCCCTCCTCCATGAACTCCCTTATTTGGAGTGCCATCTTATCCGGTGTCTCATCATACTCACCCAGTTGGTTGGGCAGTCCGGCGTTGGGATAGGCGCTGATGAAGAAGGGGGCGATGCGACCCAGTTCCTTCACATAAGGCTTCAGGTCGGCTGCGCCAAAGGAGCAGTTGAGGCCGATGGAGAGTGGTCGGGCATGGCTCACCGAAGCCACGAATGCCGCGAGGGTCTGTCCCGAGAGGGTTCTGCCCGCCCTGTCGGTGATTGTGACCGAGAGCATGAGGGGTGTATCGATGCCGGTAGCCATGGCCACCTCGCGTGCGGCGAAGATGGCAGCCTTGGCATTGAGCGTGTCGAAGATGGTCTCAATCAGCAGCAGGTCCACCCCACCCTCCACCAGGGCGAGTATCTGCTCATGGTAGGCATTCCGGAAGTCGTCGAAGGTGGCGGCACGGTACATCGGGTCCTCCACACGGGGACTCATCGAAGCGGTCTTGTTTGTGGGGCCTATCGAACCGGCCACGAAGCGTGGCTTGTCGGGATTCATGCGGGTATACTCATCGGCGACTTCACGTGCCAGACGGGCTGCGGCCCTGTTGATTTCTGCTGCCAGGTGGCTCATGCCGTAATCCTGCATCGAGATGGAGGTGGCATTGAAGGTGTTTGTTTCAATGATGTCGGCACCGGCATCGAGGTATTGGCGGTGGATGGTGCTGATCACATCGGGACGGGTGATGGAGAGCAGGTCGTTGTTGCCCTTCAGCGGTTTGGGTGAATCACTGAACCGATCTCCCCTGAAGTCTTTCTCGGAAAGGCTGTAACGTTGTATCATCGTGCCCATTGCGCCATCCAGTATCAGGATGCGCTCGGCCAGAATTTGTTCAATCTTGTGCATGGAAATAACATCTAAAACAGTTCTCTACTTTATTGAAAGCCTCAAAAATAACCAATCATTCCGACATAGCGGCACGAAGCGTGCTAAAAAGTGACCTTCGGACTTTGGAGGGTAAGCCAGAGGCGTCTTATCCAGACCACGGCGAAGGCAATTGTGAAACGCACCGCCAGGATCCACCAGAGCGAGACACCCAGTGCCACGAACAGCAGGTTGTCTTCCAACACCGAATGGGAGAGTGCCAGGTGATTGTTCAACAGACGGGCTTCAGCACGGGTAACCTTCCCCTCCCTCATCTGATCGATCATCAGAGCCCCGCCATAGGCCAATCCCACGATATAACCAATCAGCCAGAGAAAAGCGGTGCTCACGGGTAATCCGAAGAAAGCAAGGAGCGGCTCAATTCCGCGGCTGAGTTTAGGAATCAGTCGATGGTATTCGAGCAGGCTATAAAGCAGGTTCAGCACAAAGACAATAGTGAGAATCAACAGGGCAATCTGCAATGATCCCTTCAGCCAAAGGAACAGAAGGGATCCGATGGTGTCGACCGGTACAACAGATGCCTGCACGAAGAGCGGCATTCCCATCTCTTTGGGCAACAACAGGTTGAGCATGACCCCCACGAACAGACTCATGCCGATCCGCAACAGGGTCATCGACCAGAAAGGAGCACCTGTTTTTGCCTGGATGGCACTCTCCACCGGGAGGTTGTGCGATATCTGGCACATCAGCGCCAGGATTGTCAGCTCCCGCAGGGTGACCGGCATGGAGGTGATGATAGCCAGCGGGGCATAGAGTGGCAGGAAGATGCTGGTGATGAAGACAATGGCGGTACTACCGGGAAGCCCCATGTAAACAAAGAGCGGATCGAGGAATCCGGCCAGCCAGACAAGAATACCGAAATAGTCGAGGAGGCGCACCAGCAGGGAGACGGGTAGGATGATGCGGAGCAGCCAGAGTGCTGTGCGGCCCGACTTGGTGGCGGCCTGCAGGATCAGTTTCTTCAGGAGGCGCGTGTGCATCGGTTACTGTTTGAACATACGGTCCATCGCCCTTTTGTCCTCTTTCTCCTTCAGTGACTGCCGCTTGTCATACTGCTTCTTCCCCTTAGCAACCGCGATTACCAATTTGGCCAATCCCTTGTCGTTGATGAAGAGCCTGATGGGTACAATGGTGAAGCCTGTCTCCCGTGTGAGACGCAGCAGTTTTTGCAACTCTTTCCTGTTGAGCAGCAATTTGCGATCGCGTCGGGCAGCATGGTTGTTGTAGGTACCGTAAAAATATTCGGCAATGTGCATGTTTTTCACCCAACATTCTCCCTTTTCCAGCAGGCAGTAGCTATCCACCAGACTGGCCTTGCCCAGGCGGATCGATTTGATCTCGGTACCGGTGAGCACCATCCCTGCGGTAAAGGTTTCAAGCAGCTCGTAATCGAAGGTGGCTCTTTTGTTCTTGATGTTGATGGATGACTGGTTCATTAGTTGATGACGAATGAAAAGAGTGCGTGAATAAAAGCCGGGACCAGGATCACCAGTAAGGATGCGGTGACGATAAACACCCCTCTTTTGTGCACAGGCACTTTGAGGAAATAGATGGCACCCATGTGTACCAGGTGAATGGTGTAAAGTGCCAGCAGCCAGAGGATGAAGAAATCGGGCAGAAAAGGAATGAGACAATACAACAGATACATCACCACCGAAGCGTAACCGGTGAAACATTGAAACAGGAAGGGCTCCTTCACCAGTTCAAAACGTTCAGACAGTTCATTGAGGATGTAGGAGATGATGATGTATGCACCAAAGACGGTGACGATGGCAATGATGCTTCTTTTCAACGCATTCTCCAGGTCACCATCCCGTGTGAACCAGAGTCCGCCAATGAACGATGCAAGTGCGATGAGGCCAAAGAGGGGATAGAGAAACCGATTGAGAAAATCTTCTCGATTCCTCTTTGCCTTCTCCAGATCCTTCCAGGCTATCGGTGATGCAACAAGCAGCTGCGCAACAGTCAGAAACAGTTCCCTCCACATTCTTATCCGATTTTGGTGTGCAAAGGTAACCAATTCCTGATAATAATGCGAATGTGAGCAAGATAAAAAACAGCAGCACTTTTCAGGAAAGGCTGCTGTATGGTGTTATCCCGCTCAACCGTCAGGCATCCCCACCTACCTGGTAGATGTAGGCTGTGGGAATCTTGTAAAGATCGTCAGACCCTTTGCGATGATACTGGAAATGAATCTTGACATCTCTCTTCGCCTGACTTTCACCTTCAAGCAAGGAGCGCAACGGACCCATGTTGATGGCCACGATATCGGTCTGGGATGTAAGCGAGGCACCTGCATCGGGTTCGCCGTCGAGAACCAGCCGGATCTCCAGGAGCACTTCGTTTTCGCCCAACTGTGGATCATCGACCATGTAAAACTGAATCGACGCATCTTGTCCCTTTTTGGCTTCGTAGGCATACTCGAACAACCAGTGGTCACCCAGATAAAGCTTGTTGTTCGCATAGTAGGGGTTGCTGATATCAAGGAACAGGTCAGGCTCTTCCACTTCGGGTGGTGCGGCAAGGCTCAACATCTTGCGGCTCACATCCACCGGATCTCTTGTAATGACCACATTGTCAACCTCCATCTCACCAATCGTCGAGGTACCATACTCTTCATCCCAGGCATAGGTTAAGAACTTAAAGGTACCGGGAGTCATCAGTTGTATCTGAGAGGAAGTAATGAGGCGTGATGTGAGTGTTTTGCCATAGACCGATCCGGCATGCGAGTCGATATAGACAACCGTGGTGTCACTGTAATTGTTGCTGCCCTCACCGAGGCAGGAGCTGAAGAGGAGGGTGGCTGCAAGCAGCATGATCACTGGAAAAATTCGCTTCTTATTCATCGTCATTTTCATATTCATTGTTGGTTGTGATTGTAATAGTGATTAAAATTCATATCGGAGCCCGATGTTCAGATCCATCACGATCTTCCGGTCGGAATAGATTGTTTTGTATTGGTTTGATGCGTCAAAATAATAGGCACCTCCCACCTTGCCATAGATCTTCAGATCCTGTATCACTGGATAGGAAAGTCCGAGACCTGCATTTACCGAGAATTGCGGATTGCGTTGTGATATTTTTGTCAACTCTTCCTCCTCGGCGGAGCTGTTGAAATCGGTTGACTCACCCACACCCAGCTTGCGATATTCGCCATAGAGATCCTTTTCAATCATTCCCCCCAGGGATGCATAGAGATTGAATCGGTTGTAGGTGAAAAGGGTATAGTTCAGGTTGACAGGAATGCCCAGGTAGTGAATCTTCTGTGTCTCCTCAACCCGGAAGTTGGCATTGGCATTTCTCAACCGGGAGGAAAGATAGCTATAGGAGAGGCCCGACTCAATGTACAGGTTGTCTGTTATCTGTTTGGAGAGGGTGAGTCCGAAGGAGATCGGCTGGTCATGTTCCATCTCGGAGAGGTTGACAGCCGATCCGGTAGCAGCCAGCATGTTTTTACCGCCTTCAGCGAACTGATCATCGGCGGGTGCTGCGGAGGCACTGCGAAGTGTCATGGGAGAATTGACACGCTGCGTGAAGGAGGAGAGTCCCCCCTTGCCACTCAGGCCCACGATCAGAGGCTCTTCATCAGGGCGGTAACCGTTGTATGTTGCCAACAGCTGGTCCTCGCTTCCAACCACAGTGAAAACCTCCTCATTTTCATTGGCATGGCGTGCGGCACTTTCAATCCATGACAGCCGGGACAAAGTGCGCAGAGTAGCCAGGTCACCCTTTGGCAGCCGGTTGGTGGTGACACCCTGGCGTGCCATCCAGCGAGCCATCATTCCGGCAGAGCTGCTGGCGTTCACCAGCAACTGTCCACCTCTTTTGGCAGCAGGGGAGGTGAATTGTTTCCGTGCGGCGGCAGTTGTTCCGGGCATGCCCTGATGTTCAGCAACGGCTGATTGCGAAGATGTTGACTGCATCAGATCGCTTTGCTCCACGGCGGGAGTTGTCTCACGACCGGTGATCATTGTCTCGCTTACGGTCATCGGATCACGAAGAAAGAGAATGGAACCGATCATCAGGAGCAGCATGGCTGCAGCCGTGCCGGCAAACCACCTGCGACGGATCGCTACCCTGCGTGTGGCGGCAACTTGTCTCATCGATTGCTCCAAGCGTTCCCACCCATCTGCCATCAATGACGGTTGGTAACCCTCCAGCTTCTCCTGAAACACTCTTCTGATATCACTATCTCTGTTCATTGTATCTGCTATTGCAATGGTTAAGGATGGCTGATATTTTTTTCTGTAACAGACTTTTCGCACGAAAGAACTGTGATCGCGAAGCTGCTTCGTTGATGCCCAGCATCTGAGCAATTTCCCGGTGTGACATCTCTTCAAAGATGTAGAGGTTGAAAACCGTCCTGTAACCGGGAGGCAGGTCGCGGATCATCCCCATCACCTCTTCACGGGGAATATCCCCAATATCAAGCGGATCGTCTTCAGGCAGCAGCTGCTCTTCAGCATGTTGCGAGACATATTCTTCCAGGAAGCGGTTGCGTTGCTTCTCTTTCCTGAAATTCTCCAGTGCCAGATTCACAAATATCCGTCTGAGCCATCCTTCAAAAGAACCCATGCCCTTAAAAGAGCCAATCTGTGTGAAAGCGCGGATGAATCCGTCATGCAACAGGTCGCGTGCTGTCTCCTCTTCCCTGCAGTATCGCAAACAGACCGTCATCATGACGGGGGCATACCGCTCGTATAACACCTTTTGGGCATTACGGTCCTGTTTCTTACACGCTGTTATCAGTTGCGAATCATCCATTCTTTTCGCACGTTCAAATAATAGATGGGTTTGGATAAAAAACGCTGCGTAGGCAGCGTGCCAATTAGAAGTTTTTATTGTTTTTTAAGAATAGTCCTCCCCTCTTTCTCCAACACCCCTCCTACCCAACTCGCAAAATTACCACACCCCGAAGAACAATCCAAGTGATCCTGACTAAGATTATCGAATTAATTTTTGTGAAGTAGCTCTTTTTTCTCTAATTTTGAGCTATGAATCAATAAATTTACTCATTATGAAGGATTTTTTAAAAATCATGCTGGCATCGGCACTGGGTTTCGTCATTGCGAACATCATCCTTTCGCTGCTAGCCATGATATTCTTTTTCGGTATGATGGGGTCGATAGCCGGCTCATTTACATCCGATAAATTCGTGTTGCAGGAGAACTCAATCCTGAACCTGCGGCTGAACGGGTCCATTACGGAACGTGTAGCCGAGGATCCCTTCACCGAGCTGCTGGCACCCGATGTAGCGACGAATATGGGTTTGAACGACATCATCAGTGCCATTCGCAAAGCGAAGCAAAACGACCAGATCAAGGGCATCTACATCGATTCGCGGATGATGTCAGCCTCGATGGCCACCCTGGCCGAGATACACCACGAACTGATCAGTTTCAAGGAGAGTGGCAAGTTTGTTGTAGCCTATGCCGACACCTACACGCAAACCGGATACTACCTGGCCTCCCTGGCCGACAAGGTGGCGATCAACCCGGAGGGAAACCTCGACCTGCACGGGCTGGCCTCAATGCCCATCTTCTACAAGGATGCCCTCGACAAGCTGGGCATCGAGATGCAGATCTTCAAGGTAGGCACCTACAAGTCGGCTGTTGAGCCCTTCACCCAGAACGAGATGAGCGCGGCCAACCGGGAGCAGGTATCCTCCTATCTGAACGATGCCTGGAGCTTTCTGCGGGCCGATATTGCGGCGGCACGTTCAATGACACCTGCCGACATCGACTCGCTGGCCAACCAGATGCCATTGGTACAGTCTACCGCGTTCCTGTTGGAAGCCAACCTGGTGGATACGCTGCTGTACGAGACGGAGATGAAAGATTACCTTCGCACGCTGCTCAGCCTGGAGGAGGGCAAGGAGATACCTTCGGCCACTGTTGTCAACATGAAGTCGGTAACCACCAAAGAGGTGAAGAAGACCGACAACACCATCGCCATCCTCTATGCGCAGGGCAACATTGTCACCGGTACGGGAGCCACCAACATCCAGGACAAGTACATGGTTGATCAGATTGAGAAGTTGCGCAAGGATGACGAGATCAAGGCGGTTGTCTTCCGTGTCAACTCGGGTGGAGGCAGTGCCTACGCCTCCGAACAGATCTGGAAGGCGATCACCGACCTGAAGAAAGCGAAGCCGGTGGTGGTCTCCATGGGCGATCTGGCTGCCTCGGGAGGTTATTACATTGCCTGCAACGCCGACAGGATTGTGGCGCAACCCACCACCCTCACCGGCTCCATCGGTATCTTCGGCATGATCCCCAACATGGAAGGCACCGCAGAGAAGATCGGCATCTCTACCGACGTGGTGAAGACCAATGAGTTTGCCGACTTCGGCGACATCTCCCGCCCCTTCAACGAACAGGAAAAGCGACTCATGCAAAACATGATTGACAGGGGCTATGACCTGTTCCTCACCCGCTGCGCGGAAGGAAGGAACATGCCGAAAGACAGCCTGGCGCTCTACGCCGAAGGGCGTGTATGGACCGGCAACCAGGCAAAAGAGATTGGGCTTGTAGATGAGTTGGGTGGCATTGAACGGGCAATCGAGATCGCTGCCGAGATGGCCAACCTGGGCAAGAGCTACGTGGTGTTCGAATATCCAAAGATGCGCTCCATGCTCGATGAGTTGCTGGACCGCTCCGGCAAGGATCTGGCCACCCGCATGGTGAAAGAATACCTGGGTGAGAGCCACGAGCTGTTCATGCTTCTTCGCGACGTACGGGAGCAGGATTACATCCAGGCCCGCGTTCCTTTTGAACTGAACATTCGCTGAGCTGCATGGAGATGCCCCCGGTAAATATCCGCCGATCGATGCAACCATTGTCATGGTTGTATGGGATTGGCGTGAATTTCCGAAACTACCTGTTCGACAAGAACATCCTAAAAAAAAGAGTCTTTCCCATCCCGATCGTCTGCGTGGGGAACCTCACGGTAGGCGGTACTGGAAAGACACCCCACATCGAACACCTGGTGCGTTTGCTCTCACCACACTACCGTGTGGCGGTACTCAGCAGGGGGTATAAACGCAAGAGCCGGGGCTTCCGCATCGTGGAGGGCAACTCAGCCGTCACGGAGGTGGGCGATGAGCCGCTCCAGCTGAAGCGCAAGTTCCCCGACACCATGGTGGTTGTCGATGCCAACCGGGTGAAGGCGATCGAGAAGCTGCTCTCCATTGAGAAGGAGGAGCGCCCGCAGGTGATCCTCCTCGACGATGGCTTCCAGCACCGTCACGTGCAACCCTCGCTCTCCATCCTGTTGGTCGACAGCAACCGGCCTGTCTTCGAAGACAGGCTGCTGCCGGCAGGATCACTGCGAGAGCCACTCAAGGGGAAAGACCGTGCATCGATGGTGGTAGTCACCAAATGCAATCCCGACATGCAGCCCATCGATTTCCGCATCTACACCAACGGACTGAACCTCTTCCCCTACCAGGATCTCTTCTTCACCTCCATCCGGTATGGGGTGGTGCAGCCACTGTTTCCGGAGCTGCAGCAGGAGCAATATGAGTTGGACGACCTGCGCAAGAAGCATGTCTTCCTGGTAACCGGCATCGCATCGCCACAACCGTTGGCCGACAAGCTGGAACACAAGACCTACAACCTCTACACGCGGTTCTTCGCCGACCACCATGCCTTCACCGAGGAGGACATCGACGAAGTGCGGGAGCTGGTGGGCAGTGTGGATGTGGATGACGACGAGAAGATTATCCTGACAACCGAGAAAGATGCCATGCGTCTCAGGATGTCGCCCTACCTGGACGAGCAAATGAAACAGATCCTCTTCTATCTGCCAATACGGGTAGCATTTGTAGAGGAACAAGACAAAGAACTATTCAACCAAAAAATACTTGCACATGTTAGAAACCATCAAACAAACAGCCGAATACCTGAGAGGTAGGATCGGAGAAGTACCCAACACCGCAATCATTCTGGGCACCGGCCTTGGTGAGCTCGTTCACGAGATCGACGACAAGAACGAGATTCCCTACACCGAGATACCCAATTTCCCCGTCTCCACCGTGGAGGGTCACAGTGGCAAGCTGATCATCGGCACACTGGGCGGAAAGAAGGTGTTGGCCATGCAAGGCCGTTTCCACTTCTACGAGGGATACAACATGAAGGAGGTGACCTTCCCGGTGCGCGTCTTCAAGGCACTCGGCATTGAATACCTATTTGTCTCAAATGCTGCCGGCGGTATGAACCCCAGCTTCGACATCGGCGACATCATGCTGATTGAGGACCACATCAACATGTTCCCCGAGCACCCGCTGCACGGCAAGAACTTCAGCGAGCTGGGCACCCGTTTCCCCGACATGAGCGAGGCCTACAACAAGGAGCTGCGTCTTAAGGCGATGGAGATCGCCCGCGAGAAGAACATCAAGCTACAGCATGGTGTCTATGTGGGTGTCTCCGGTCCCACCTTCGAGACACCGGCCGAGTACAACTTTTTCCGCGTCATCGGTGGCGATGCCGTGGGCATGTCCACCGTGCCGGAAGTGATCGTGGCCAACCATGCCAGGATGAAGGTGCTCGCTTTCTCCATCATCACCGACCTGGGAGTGATCGGCAAGATCGTGGAGGTGTCGCACGAGGATGTGCAGGAGGCAGCCAAGATAGCCCAGCC
The DNA here is from genome assembly GCA_023399295.1 of Bacteroidota bacterium. Classification (GTDB taxonomy): domain Bacteria; phylum Bacteroidota; class Bacteroidia; order Bacteroidales; family Dysgonomonadaceae; genus Proteiniphilum. The sequence goes on along the minus strand of JAEWQF010000027.1, from coordinate 1,928 downwards.
CAAGATGGCTGAGATCATGCGCACCCTCATCCAGACCATCTGATGGGTAGAACAGAGATAGCCACCCTCGGTGAGTTCGGTCTCATTGAACGGCTCACTGGCGATATCACACCAATGCAGCAGAGCACGGTGAAGGGGATCGGCGACGATGCCGCGATCCTGAACCACGCCGGCAGGCAGACGCTGGTGGCCACCGACCTGTTGCTGGAGGGGATTCACTTCGACCTTGTCTACGTGCCGCTGAAGCACCTGGGCTACAAGGCGGCGGTTGTCAACTTCTCCGACATCTACGCGATGAATGGCAGACCCGAGCAGATCACAGTCTCGCTGGGCATCTCCAAACGCTTCTCCGTGGAGGATCTGGAGGATTTTTACAGCGGCCTAAAGCTGGCGTGCGGGGTCTATGGCGTGGACATTGTGGGGGGTGACACCTCCTCCTCGCTCACCGGACTCACCATCAGCATCACCTGCATCGGCAGTGCCGCGGAGGGAGAGGCTGTCTGCCGCAACGGTGCGAAAGAGAGCGACCTGGTCTATGTCTCGGGCGACCTGGGGGCCTCCTACATGGGGCTTCAGCTGCTGGAGCGTGAGAAGGCAGCCTGGGACAGGTCGGGTGATTTCAGTCCCGATTTCGCGGGCAGGGAGTACCTGTTGGAGCGACAGCTGAAGCCGGAGGCACGAAAGGATGTGGTGGAAGCACTGGCAGCACAGGGCATCCTGCCCACCGCGATGATCGACCTCTCCGACGGCCTCTCCTCCGACCTGCTGCACATCTGCAAGCAGAGCAAGGTGGGCTGCCAGGTGTATGAGGAGCGGCTTCCCATCGACTACCAGACCGCCATGATGGCCGAGATCTTCAACATGAACGTCACCACCGTGGCCCTCAATGGCGGGGAGGATTATGAGCTGCTCTTCACCGTGCCGTTGCATCAGCACGAGAAGATGAAGGAGATCAAGGGGGTACACCTCGTCGGCCACATCGCCAGGGAGGAGCAGGGCTGCTACCTGGTGACGCGCGACGGCCAGGAGATGCAGCTGCTCGCACAGGGATGGAATCCCATTGCAGAGGAATAAATATCTACATTTTTTAAGCACATATTTTGGAATTCCCGAAAATGCGCTTATCTTTGCACTCGCAATTTAAGCAATGTTGGTGCCATAGCTCAGTTGGTAGAGCAAAGGACTGAAAATCCTTGTGTCCCCGGTTCGATTCCTGGTGGCACCACAAAAGAACCATAATTGATCACTGATCAGTTATGGTTTTCTTTTTATAGCCTGATACTCCGCCAAACTCCGCAAACACCAACAGCATAAACCGCCACCAATCTACCTCAATATTTTGTTTTGTTCCCAATATGCACTATATTTGCTGCATATTAGAAACAAAACAAAGAAATGATCTTTCTGGAATTTAAAACTAAAATGTTTGATTTGGCATGTTTCAATATCTATCAGATATATGCATGACAACCGGGTTTTGACCGGAATAACCTGACCCGTTGGATGAAGAAGGGATATCTTATCAGGTTACGACGAGGTTACTTTACATTTTCGGAGTATAAGAGTATGCCAGATTATCAGCTTTATTTTGCCAATCGGATTTATCGGCCATCCTATATCAGCCTGCACACAGCCTTGTCTTTCTATGGGATGATTCCGGAAGCTGTGACACAGATAACAAGTGTGTCAACACTGAAAACGGCATCATTCACCAATGACTTCGGCGAATACTCTTATAAGAATATCAAAGAGAACCTGATGTTCGGGTACGAACTGAAGCCAATGGTAGACAACCGCACCATACAGTTTGCCACACCTGAAAAGGCATTGCTTGATTTGCTGTACCTTTATCCTTTCTATGACAGCGAGCAGGAGTTAGAAGAACTGCGTTTAGATGAGAATTACCTGCAAGATGATTTGAACAAGGA
>JAEWQF010000067.1 GCA_023399295.1 Bacteroidota bacterium | reverse complement strand
TGCCTCTTCATCAGCAGGTGCCTCTTCAGCAACTGGTGCTTCTTCAGCAACTGGTGCCTCTTCAGCAACGGGTGCCTCTTCAACAGCGGGTGCTTCTTCAACAGCGGGTGCTTCTTCAACAACCGGTGCGTTTGCTGCATCCTCTTCGGCTTTCTTCAGCGCCAGCACCTCGGCTCTCGCCTTGTTCACCTCTTTCTCAGCATTGAGACGGGCTTTTGCTTCGGCACGCTGCATCTCCTCATCCTTCAGCTTAAGAGAGTGAGTAGACTGTAGCTTGTTGTTCTTCCACGCTTCGAAACGACGTTCCGCTTCTGCCTCGTCGAAGGCTCCCTTGGTGACACCACCCAGGAGATGTTTTTTCATCAGCACCCCTTCATCGGAAAGGATGTTGCGCACGGTGTCAGAGGGCTGTGCCCCTGTCTGCAGCCAATACAAAGCTCTGTCGAAATCTAAAGTGATCGTAGCAGGATGTGTATTCGGATTGTAGGAACCGATCCGTTCGATATACTTTCCATCCCGTGGAGCTCTGCTATCTGCAACAATGATCTGATAGAAAGGATAATTCTTCCTTCCTCTTCGCTGTAAACGTAATTTTGTTGCCATTTAGTAGTTCTTGAAAATGAATATAACTTGTATTTGCGGGTGCAAAGATAAGAATTAAATGTTTACCTGCAAAATAATTCATCACCCTGGTCTACAGCATTAGCAGCATTTGATTTTCAAAGCTCCGGGCTTGCGTTTTCTTGCAGATCCGACACGATATTCGAATTCCATCATTTGATTTTCCCAACCCGATTTCTAGCCGTATCTTTGCAGCCTTAATAAATATGATGACATGGTATTAGTAGACGGATTGACGGTTGAGTTTGGGGGATCAGCCCTGTTTTCGGATGTTTCCTTCGCCATCAATCCGAAAGACCGGATCGCCCTGATGGGCAAGAATGGCGCAGGCAAATCAACCCTGCTGAAGATACTGGCAGGGGTACGGCAGCCCACACGTGGCAGGGTATCCATGCCGAAAGATTTTAGAGTGGCCTACCTGCCACAGCATCTGATGACCGAGGATGGACGGACCCTCTTCGAGGAGACGGCACAGGCTTTTTCGCACATCCACCAGCTGGAGGAGGAGATGGAACGGATCAACCACGAACTGGCGGTGCGCAGCGACTATGAGTCGGATGAATACATGCAGCTCATCGAGCAGGTTTCCGCACTCGGTGAGAAGTTCTATGGCATCGAGGAGATCAACTACGATGCCGCAGTGGAGAAGACACTCCTGGGACTGGGGTTCGCACGGAGCGACTTCAACCGGCAGACCGCCCAGTTCAGCGGTGGCTGGCGTATGCGCATCGAGCTGGCCAAGATCCTGCTGCAGGACCCCGACCTGATCCTGCTCGACGAGCCGACAAACCACCTCGACATCGACTCGGTGGAGTGGTTCGAGCAGTTCCTGATCAACAGCACAAAAGCGGTGGTGGTGATTTCGCACGACAGGGCCTTCGTGGACCACATCACCAACCGCACCATCGAGGTAACCATGGGACGGATCTACGATTACAAGGCAACCTACTCACATTACCTGGAGCTGCGCAGGGAGCGGCGTGAGCAGCAACAGAAGCAATTCAACGACCAGCAGAAGATGATTGCCGAGACGAAGGAGTTCATCGAGCGCTTTAAGGGCACCTACTCCAAGACCCTCCAGGTACAGTCGCGCGTCAAGATGCTGGATAAATTGGAGCTGGTGGAGGTGGACGAGGTGGACAGCTCGGCGCTAAAGCTCCGCTTCCCCCCTGCCCCACGTTCGGGTAGTTATCCGGTGGTGGCGGAGAATCTCTGCAAGTCGTACGATGAGAAACTGATCTTCAGCGGTGTCAACTTCATGATTGAACGGGGTGAAAAGGTGGCGTTCGTGGGACGCAACGGCGAGGGAAAGTCCACCCTGGTAAAATGCATCATGGGTGAAACCACTCACAGCGGCAACCTGCAGCTGGGTCACAACGTGAAGATCGGTTACTTCGCACAGAACCAGGCCTCACTGCTGGATGAGGAGCTGACAGTCTTTCAGACCATCGACGACATTGCGGTGGGTGAGATCAGGACGAAGATACGGGATATCCTGGGTGCCTTCATGTTCGGGCGGGAGGAGATCGACAAGAAGGTGAAGGTGCTCTCGGGCGGTGAACGCACCCGCCTGGCAATGATCAAACTGCTGCTGGAACCGGTGAACCTGCTGATCCTCGATGAGCCGACCAACCACCTCGACCTCAAGACAAAGGATATCCTGAAACAGGCGCTGGTGGAGTTCGACGGTACGTTGATCCTGGTATCTCACGACCGCGACTTCCTCGACGGATTGGCAGAAAAGGTGTATGAGTTCGGCAACCGGAAGGTGACCGAACACCTGGAGGACATCAACGGCTTCCTGGCCAGAAAGCGGATGGAGAACCTGCGGGAGATTGAGCGGAAGTAGTGCGGTTTTAACTGCCCGCAACCCTCCTGTTGCGCAGCAGCGGGTTGTTGCGCGACTTGTTGAAGATCATCTGTCCCATCTTGGCACCCTTGCGCAACATCTTCCTTTCCTCTTCCGGAAGATGGTACTGCTCCATGCAATGATCGGAGCAACATCCATCCATCTGCGCGGCACACGCTACACACTGGATAAAGAGCAGGTGACAACCCTCGTTGCGGCAGTTGGTATGGGTGTCGCTGGGTGCACCGCATTGGTGGCAGCGGGCGATCACCTCGTCGGTGATCCGCTCACCCAGCCGTTCGTCGAAGACGAAATTCTTGCCGATGAATTTCACCGGCAACTCTTCTTCTCTTGCCTTGCGCACATACTCCAGTATACCGCCCTCCACGTGATAGACGTTTTTGAACCCGTTGTGGCGCAGGTAGGCACTGGCCTTCTCGCATCGGATCCCGCCAGTGCAGTACATCACGATGTGCTTCTCCTTGTGCTCCTGCAGCATCTCCACCGCCATGGGCAACTGCTCACGGAAGGTGTCGGAAGGAACCTCGATGGCGTTCTCAAAGTGACCCACCTCATACTCATAGTGGTTGCGCATATCCACCACGATGGTGTCGGGTTGGCGCGCGAGCTCGTTGTATTCTCTCGCCTTGAGATATTGACCGGTACGGGAAGGATCGAAGGCGGGATCGTCGATGCCGTCGGCCACCACCTTGTGCCGCACCTTCATGCGCAGCACCCAGAACGATTTGCCGTCGTCATCCACCGCGATGTTGAGGCGGATGCCATTCAGTGCCGGGTCGGCCAAGTAGAGTACCCTGCGGAACTGTTCCAGGTTGCTCTCCGGCACGGAGATCTGTCCGTTGATCCCCTCCCGTGCAATGTAGACACGGCCGAACACCCCGATTTCGCAGAAACGGATGTAGAGGTCGTCGCGAAACTGCCGGGGATCGGCAATGGTGAAGTATTTGTAGAAGGAGAGGGTGACGCGGGGTTCTGTTTCCCGCAACATACGTTCTTTCAGCTCCTTGTTGGATATACGGTTGTGAAGTTGTGACATGTGAATCAATACAAATAAGTGACGTTTGGAGAAGTGGCACAATGCGCACCCTGCAGGGTAACTGTCTGCGCCATCTCTCTACGGGACAAAACAAAAAAGGGGTATGTTTGGTTTATTGATTTGCTGATATCAGTAAGATTTCGTTTCATGGCTTGCTGCCGGAAATTCATGCTGACACAAAAAAAATCCCGCTTGCGGAGCGGGATTCATAAATGGAAGTGATTCGCCTGGGGCTCGAACCCAGGACCCCATCCTTAAAAGGGATGTGCTCTACCAGCTGAGCTAGCGAATCAGCCTAACCGCTTTCTTTCAAAAGCGAGTGCAAAGATAAAACCTTTCTTTCAGTTTTGCAACTGTTAATGCAACATTTTACCCAATTTTTCCGGGATGACAGCTGACGTCTGAAAACCAAACACAAACCGCTGCACCCTTCAAGCTTCCAACACCAAAGCTTAAAGCTGATAGCTAATACCTGTAATGCTCCGGCTTGAATGGTCCCTCTACCGCAACACCAATATAATTGGCTTGCTGTTCTGTGAGCCTGGTCAGTTTCACACCGATCTGTTCCAGGTGCAGCCTTGCCACCTCTTCGTCGAGTGCCTTGGGTAGACGGTAGACACCCGGTTCATAGTCATGCTGCCAGAGGTCGAGCTGCGCCAGGGTCTGGTTGGCGAACGAGTTGCTCATCACAAAGGAGGGATGGCCGGTGGCACATCCCAGGTTCACCAGGCGTCCTTCCGCCAACAGGAATAGGGAGTTGCCCTTCGGGAAGGTATACTTGTCCACCTGTGGTTTGATGTTGGTATGCACGATGCCGGGGAAGGTGGTCAGCTTGTCCACCTGTATCTCATTGTCAAAGTGGCCAATGTTGCAGACGATGGCCTGATCCATCATCTGCTGCATGTGGCCGATGGTGATCACGTCGCGGTTGCCGGTGGTGGTGACGAAGATATTACCTTCCTTTACCGCCTCCTCCATGGTGGTCACCTGAAATCCCTCCATCGCGGCCTGCAAGGCACAGATGGGATCGATCTCGGTGACGATCACACGGGCTCCGTAGGAGCGCATCGACTTGGCACAACCCTTGCCCACATCACCATAACCGAGTACCACCACCACCTTGCCGGCGATCATCACGTCGGTAGCGCGCTTGATGCCGTCGGCGAGTGACTCGCGACAGCCGTAGAGGTTGTCGAACTTCGACTTGGTCACCGAGTCGTTCACGTTGATGGCCGGCACCAGCAGCTCGCCCCGCTCCATCATCTGGTAGAGACGGTGCACACCGGTGGTGGTCTCTTCAGAGATACCCTTCATCTCCGCAATGGTGCGGTGCCAGCGTTGGTTATCTTCCTTCAGGATGCGGTGGAGCGTATCCAGTATGGCCTGCTCCTCGCGGTTCGATCCTTCACGGTCGATGGTTGTGGCATCGTTCTCGGCCTGAAAACCCAGGTGTACCAGCAATGAGGCGTCACCACCGTCGTCCACGATCAGGTGGGGACCCATACCGCCCGGAAAGCGAAGTGCCATCTCGGTACACCACCAGTACTCTTCCAGTGTCTCACCCTTCCAGGCATAAACCGGGATACCGGCAGCCGCGATGGCGGCAGCGGCATGATCCTGTGTGGAGAAGATGTTGCAGCTGGCCCACCGCACATCGGCACCGAGCTCCACCAGTGTCTCGATCAACACGGCCGTCTGGATGGTCATGTGCAGCGAGCCCATGACGCGGGCCCCTTTCAGTGGCTTTTCCGCGGCATATTTCCTGCGGATGGACATCAGGCCGGGCATCTCATGCTCAGCAATCTCAATCTCCTTGCGGCCAAAATCGGCCAGGTTGATGTCAGCCACCTTGTAGGGCAGATCGTCAGAAAAATTGTGGTCCATATTCCTTCAATTTTGATTTATCGATTTTTAAGAATGCAAAGGTACGCATTTCGGGGAATGTTCCTACCTTTGAATGGCACAAAGCGTGTGAAACAGGGTTAAAAAGATGAGGGTCATCTATTCGAACTTTTTACCGGTGAAGGGTTTCAGGGCGATCAACCTGTTCGGTGTCATCGTGGCCAGACGAGAACATGGCGTTCTTGAAGCACGGGTGCTGCGCCATGAGGCAATCCACAGCCGTCAGATCAGAGAGCTTTGGGGTGTAGGCTTCTACCTCTGGTATACCGGTGAGTGGCTTGTCAACTTGATTCGTTACAAGAACCGGTATTTGGCCTACAGGCAGATAGCCTTCGAGCGTGAGGCATACACTTACGACCGGGACGAGCAATACCTGAAAAGGAGAAGTCGTTTTGCTTTTATCCGCTTTCTGAGGAGTGGAAACAGATAAATACAATCAGCAACAATGAAAAAAATCACAACAATATTATTCTTTGTCTTGCTGCTGCTCACGATGTGCGCACAGGGACAATCACAGAAAACTAATTCAAACCAAACAAACAATATGAACTGGAACAAATTGACTCCCGAAGAGGAGCGCGTGATCGTGCACAAAGGAACGGAAAGGCCCTTCACGGGTGAGTATCTGAACAACAAGACGGAGGGACACTATCACTGCAAACGGTGTGATGCCCCACTCTACCGCTCCGACGACAAATTCGACGCCCACTGTGGCTGGCCCTCGTTCGATGATGAAATTGAAGGTGCGGTGAAACGGGTGCCCGATGCCGACGGACGGCGCACCGAGATTATTTGCAACAATTGCGGAGCGCACCTGGGTCATGTCTTTCTGGGTGAAGGATATACCGCCAAACAGACCCGTCACTGCGTCAACTCGGTGTCGCTGAAGTTCGTGCCGGTCGGAAATGAAAAACTGAAACGGGTCTACTTCGCTTCCGGTTGTTTTTGGGGTACGGAGTATTTCTTCATGAAAGCCCCTGGTGTGAAGGAGACCAATGTGGGCTTTATGGGCGGCCATGTGGAGAACCCCACATATGCGCAGGTCTGCGAGAAGAACACCGGCCATCTGGAGACCACCGAAGTGCTGTTCAACGCATCCGAGACCTCCTACGAATCGATGGTGAAGCTCTTCTTTGAGACGCACGACTTCACGCAGACAAACGGCCAGGGTCCCGACATCGGCCCACAATATCTCTCCTGCATCTTCTACAGCGATGAGACGGAGAAGGCCATCGCAGAGAAGTACATCGTCCTCCTCACCGAAAAGGGTTACCGGGTAGCTACCATGCTCAAGCCTGCATCCCGTTTCTGGAAGGCAGAGAACTACCACCAGCAGTATTACGAACACAAGGGAACCAAACCCTATTGCCACAAGTACACTCCAATATTCTGAGAATGAAGGTGCCGGTGTTGTGAATTAGAGGTACGTTGAAAACTTTTCCAATGCTTGACGTGTTTTATTGGTATGTGTTGCAAATGACACATGAAACAATTACGTTTAATTTTAAAAAGAAAAACGATGAAAACATTTCGATTTTTGACAGCATTGACACTGATTCTGGCGCTCGGCGTAAGCGTTTCTTCGTGTAAAAAAGTAAATGACGCTGATGTGCAGAATGCTGCACAGGAAGTATTGATGGCTGACCCCGCACTGGCAGGTGTGGTGGTTACCGTACAGGAACAAGTAGCTACGCTGACCGGTATTGTAGAAGATGAGGCTGCCAAGATGGCTGCTGAAAGTGCCGTGGCAGCGGTTGAGAATGTGAAGTCGGTGGTGAACCGGATCGAAGTGATTCCTCCTGCTCCAGATTACAGTGAGTTGGATGCAACGATCAACGCAGCACTGGCTGATGCGTTGAAGGATCATGCCAAAGTGACTGCCACCGTTCAGGATGGTGTGATCACGCTAACCGGCGAGATCAGGGAAAAAGATCTTCCGATACTGATGCAGAAACTGAACGCACTGAATCCGGTGCAGATCGTGAATAACCTTACCGTAAAATAAAAAAAGATGGCATTGACAGAAAAGTATAAGGAACTGATTGATCTGGCCCGCACCAACAACCTGCTTGTGAATGATGCAGGGAACGTGTTGAAGATCGAGGGAACGGTGCCCACAGCGGACATCAAGGACAAGATGTGGGATATTTACCAACGTCTCGACCCGCAGTTCAGAAGCAATGATGTGTTGCTGAACGTGAAGGCTGCCGTTACCGAGGGTGGCAAGGTGCGGGTGGTTACCCAGGAAAGCAGGCTTAACATCCGCAAGGGTCCCGGTACCGACCAACCAATTGTTGGCAAAGCCGAGAAAGGTGAGATCATCACCCTGATCAGCAAGAGCAACGATCTCTGGTGGCTGGTACGCGACGTGGACGGTGAAGAGGGCTATTGCTATGCGCAATACCTCGAACCGGTCGTGTAGCCTACTGCTATTGGTTACATCCGCTACGGACAAAAAAAAAGGTTGCCCTTCAGGACAACCTTTTTTCGTATGATGCTTACGGTCAGTTGAATGTGAACCTGCCATCCAGCTTGATGGCCAATGTCACGGGCGTTGTGAGGTTGTGCGTGGAGGTGTAGGTCAGTACCACCGTGGATGATCCCCTCCGGTAGATCTCGTTCATGATCTCCTGCAGGAAGGTGAGCTGTGTCAGCTCCATGAATTTCTCATTGGTGTTGATCACTGGCAGCACAATCTTCTTCTTCGAATCACTTTTCAGCGAGAGGGTCACATTCTGCAACTCTACTGCATACATTCCAGTGACACCGCTCACTTCCACGTAAGAGCTGGTCTGTATGATGGCATTGCTTACATACTTCGCATATTCGCTGATGGCAACAAAGTCGCTCAATGAAAAGGTGATCTCGCTTCTCGTTGCGGCACCGGCCGAAGCGATCAACGTAAATGACTTGGTGGCGGAAGCATTTTGAGATTCAGGCAGGTCATCGGGTTTGTCGCTGCTACAGGCAGTGAATCCGATGATGAGACCCAGTACGGTGAATAAGGAAATCAATTTCTTCATATCTGTTCGGTTTTAGGTTTATTGTACCCGTTCTGTTGTTATAACAACAAAAGTAGTGCTTTAGATCGATCCAAAGGGGCTGTTTGCGCATAAAAAATCAACAGATGAGCAAGAATGACCCTTCCCATACCACATAAAAAAAGCCCCCAGGATGACTCCCGGGGGGCTTCTGTAAAGGACGGCGGCTACCTACTCTCCCACTTGTGTGCAGTACCATCGGCGCTATTGGGCTTAACTTCTCTGTTCGGAATGGGAAGAGGTGGAACCCCAACGCTATA